>WRIQ01000231.1 GCA_009782655.1 Prolixibacteraceae bacterium | reverse complement strand
ACAAAAATGAAGCAAACGCATAGCATACTTTTTATTTGCATGGGCAATATTTGCCGCTCTCCTGCCGCAGAAGGCATTATGAAACATAAGGTACAGGAACAGGGTCTGGAGCATTTTTTTTACATTGATTCCGCAGGAATGCATGGCTGGCACGAAGGAGAATTGCCGGATAGCCGGATGCGCACCCATGCGTTACGAAGAGGCTACGCGCTCATTTCACATTCAAGGCCAATCCAATATAGAGACTTTGAAAAGTTTGACCTTATCATCGGCATGGACGACAGTAATATACAAGATTTGAAGCGAATGGCGCCGAATAGCGCATCACTGCAAAAAATTCGTCGGATGACTGATTTCTGCCGAACACACAAAGCCGATTGCGTTCCCGATCCGTATTATGGCGGAGCGTCAGGATTCGAACTCGTACTCGACCTGTTGGAAGATGCGTGCGATGGGTTGCTTGATAAATTGAAGAAGTGACTGGAATAATATTTTGCAAAAAACAGTATGTATCGCAAAAAAACCGTAATTTCGCCTCGTCTAATTTTTAAAAAACATAATTATTATGAAAAAGTATGTAGCAGAAATGATTGGAACAATGGTTCTTGTATTGATGGGTTGCGGTAGCGCAATTTTCAATAATGGGGTAGGTACGCCGGCGCAGGTTTTGACTGTAGCTGTTGCGTTTGGGTTAGCAGTAGTTGCGATGGCTTATACAATCGGAAACATATCCGGCTGCCATATTAATCCGGCCATCACATTGGGCTGTTTGGTTTCAGGCAGGATCAACGGGAAAGATGCCGCCATGTATATGATTTTTCAAGTAATTGGAGCCTTGATCGGCTCAACGATCCTTTTCCTGTTAATAAAATTAGCGGCGCCATCATTCCAAAGCGCAACATTAACGGGCGCCAATGGCATACAGCCGGGGCATTCTTTTGTCAGCGCCTTTGTTGCCGAAGTAATCTTTACGTTTGTGTTTGTCTTCGTCGTACTGGGAACAACCGACAGTAAAAAAGGAGCAGGCCATCCTGCTGGTTTAGCTATCGGTTTTTCATTGATTCTCGTACATATCGTTTGCATCCCGATTACAGGAACATCAGTAAATCCGGCACGCAGCATTGGCCCTGCTGTTTTTGAAGCTGTAAATGGATCGATGGTTGCATTACAAAATCTATGGATTTTCATTGTAGCGCCGTTTATTGGAGCATTTCTTTCGGCCTTTGTATGGAAATCGATAGCGGGTAACGAATAAATTGATAACCAAGTACAGAGACAGTTGATTGCAAAAAATCTTTATGATTTAGCCGAAGATGGATTCATTCGGAAAAAAAGGCCCGGCCGCTTTCATTATCATTGCGTTGGGACAATAGCAGCAGGAACTTTTCAGCGGCGAAGCAACGGCAAAAACTCTTTTTTCCCCGAAGATGGCGATGAAATCATCAGGGTAGCAGAGCGAAATTCCAAACATGCAATGGATGGCGACAAAGTGCGCGTACAACTCTTTGCCCGTCGTAAAGGAATCGAACCTGAAGCAAAAGTAATAGAAATCATCGAAAGCAAAAAAAGTACGTTTGTGGGAAGAATACAGATGACAAGAGATATTGCGTTTTTTGTCACAGAAGACAAAACGCTGGCAAACGATATCATTATTCCCAAAGACATGCTTTGCGGCGCAAAAAACAATGACAAAGCCATCGTTCGGATTGTCGAATGGCCAGAAAATTCAAAAAATCCGATCGGCGAAGTCATTGACGTGCTTGGCATATCCGGCCAGAACGATACCGAGATGCACGCCATTTTAGCGGAGTTTGGCCTTCCGTATAAATATCCGCCTAATGTAGAAGAAGCTGCCGAACGACTATCGGACGATTTATCGGAAATCGAATATGACGAGCGCGAAGATTTTCGGAATGTCGCTACTTTTACCATCGACCCGCATGAAGCCAAAGACTTTGACGACGCCTTGTCTTTACGCAAGGTAGCCAACGGGAATTGGGAGGTCGGCGTTCATATTGCAGATGTGACGCACTATGTCAAGCCCAACAGTATCATTGACAAAGAGGCTTACAAACGTGCAACGTCCGTTTATTTGGTTGACCGTACTATCCATATGCTGCCTGAAAGGCTGTGCAACGCATTGTGTTCTTTGCAACCGAATAAAGAAAAACGATGTTTTTCGGTTATTTTTGAAATGAATGATAAAGCCATAGTACAAACATCGCGTATTTGCCGGACAATTATCAAAAGCGACCGCCGGTTTTCGTACGAAGAAGCACAGGCAATCATCGAAGGAGATGAAGGCGAATTAAGAGATGAGCTTTTGATTCTGAACGAACTATCCAAATATCTTCGCCGCGAACGATTTGAAAATGGGGCAATTGACTTCGAACGCATCGAAGTCAAGTTCGATTTGGATAAAAAAGGAAAGCCTTTAGGCGTCTATTACATAGAAGCAAAAGAAGCCAACCATCTCATCGAAGAGTTTATGTTACTTGCCAATCGGACAGTAGCCGAATTCATCGGGAAAAACCCAAAAAGCAAAAGTAAAAAAACATTTGTCTATCGCATCCATGAAACTCCAAATCAGGAAAAAATGGAGAATTTTGCGTCTTTTATACGTCGTTTTGGATACAAATTAAAAACTGCAGGCAGCAAATCGGACATAACCAAAAGTATTAATAACCTGTTGGACAAAGCCAAAGGAAAACCGGAAACAAACCTGATCGAAACATTGGCCATACGCTCCATGCAAAAGGCCCGTTATTCGACCGAAAACATTGGTCATTACGGTCTTGCTTTCAGCCATTATACCCACTTTACCTCGCCTATTCGCCGTTACCCCGACATGATGGTTCATCGTTTGTTAGAACATTATTTAGCAGGAGGGAAAAGCGTTTCGAAAGAAAAATATGAAGAAACCTGCGACCATACTTCTGCAATGGAACAATTAGCCGCAAATGCCGAGCGAGCATCCATCAAATACAAACAAGTCGAATTTATGAGCGACAAGGTTGGAAAAATCTTCGACGGAATCATATCGGGTGTAACAGAATGGGGGCTTTATGTTGAACTGAACGAAAATAAATGCGAAGGATTAGTGCCAATACGAGACCTGGATGACGATTAT
>WRIQ01000230.1 GCA_009782655.1 Prolixibacteraceae bacterium | reverse complement strand
CACCACGGCCTGCCCGAATGTCCGGCAGTGAAAACGCTTTTCGAAATGCGGGTATTCCCTATCGAACAGCGCATCGGAAATGAACATGATGGCGCATCGCTGCCCTGCATATGAAAATATCTTCGACGCCGAAATAAACAGGATATAATTGTCAGTATATTTGGCAACGGTTGGCTGGTAGGGCGGCTGCCCCGGCACATGAATATCTCTGCGGAAATCCATACCGAAATAGGCCAGATCTTCCATGATGATTACGTCGTATTTGTCGGCCAATGTGCCGATAATCTGCAACTCGTCGTCGGTGAGGCAGACCCAACTCGGATTGTTGGGATTGGAATAAACGATGGAACAAATGTCTCCTTTTTCGAGATATTGCTCCAACTTTTCCCGAAGTTTTACCCCGCGGTGGTTGAAAACGTCGAAGGTGATATACTTCACGCCCATAACCACCAGTTGCTGCTTCTGAACCGGAAATCCCGGGTCAATAAACAAAATGGTGTTTTTTACGGGATGTGAATTTCCAGCAGCCATAAAAGCCGTGTAGGTTGCCTGCATAGAACCAACAGTGGGTATGCATCCCCGCGGCGAAATGTCAACATCCATAAAATTCCTGACGAAGCGCGCCGCCTCATTTTTCAGGGGCTTGATGCCGTCGACCAACGGATATACGGATGCGACGCCGCTGTTGAGGGCTTCTATTTCAGCCTCAACACCCACCTGCGGAGCGGGTAAACCGGGAACGCCCATTTCCATGCGGACATAACGGACGCCGGTTTCCATTTCAACGGCATTGACCAAAGCCACTATCTCGCGGATAACAGCATTGCCGGGATCCTGTATGTGAAGCTTTTTTATCTCTTCGTCTACTATTTTCTTATCTAAAAAAGGGCGTTTCAACATGTCTAAATTTTCTTTAAAGATACGCAACGTTTCGATATTAATAAAATGTTATCCTCGCCGTCCTCTCAGCTTTCTGTTAATCTAAAAGCCAGCAACGCAAAAAGGTTTTACATTTCAATAAAATCATATAAAAATCTTCTTAAATAACGCAAAATCAACTCTTAAAATTTCTGTGATTTTTGTCAGTGGACTCAATGGATTCAAATAAATTCAATGGGGTTGATTTTTCTGATGTAGAAGTTTTGTTCCGGATTTCATCGCGATACCGTTATTTCAACTTCTTGTTACTGGTTATGAATCGCCAACTCTCCCCGTTTGTATTCTCCCAGAATCGCCAAACTCGAAACGGATTTCAGAACCTGATGTATGGCCTTTTCATAATTATCGGGCGACTCCCACTCGACGTCCACATGAAAAGTGTATTCGTTGGGTTTTCCAATTATCGGCACCGACTGAATCTTGGTCAGGTTGATTTTATTTTCGGCGAAAGTGTTCAATACATTGGCGAGGGCCCCATAAAAATGACCCACTTCGAAACATATCGAAGCTTTATTGGCATCTTCGGCGGGAACTCCCCGTTTGGCCAACACCAGAAATCGGGTGTAATTCTTCTTGTTGGTTTCGATTCCGCGCTCCAGAATATGCAGGCCATATAACTCCGCCGAGCGCAGATTGCCAATGGCGGCAGCGTCGCTGGGCCTTGATGTAGAGATAAAACTGGCCGACGCTGCCGTGTCGCTCATCTCGTACAACTCCGCAGCGGGATAGTATTTCTCGATATATTCAACGCACTGTTTCAAAGCGATGGGATGCGAGTAGATATTGCGGATGCTCTCTTTCGAAACACCGTCGCACGACATGAGGTTCATCTGAATGTGTATGTAAATTTCGCCGGTTACTTTCAGGTGAAAATCACGAATCAACTGGTAATTGTTGAGCAGGCTGCCTGCAATGGAATTTTCTATGGCCATCACGGCGCAATCCACACTGTCATTGTCGACCTGCTCGCAAACTCGCGTAAACGACTTACATTCATACACTTCAATATCATCATTGAAATAACGCCGCGCAGCATCTTCGTGAAACGAGCCTTTCATGCCCTGAATAGCTATTTTCTTCATTTTCCATAAAAATTGTGGCCAAATATATAACCAAAACGGCCAACGACACGCTTTCTGCATTCAATGCCGCTTTACTTTTAACAATGAAAATATTGTTTTTTGCCAAAGCTATTTGAAACAGACGCTCCGATAAGCATTTGCTGTCATCCAATCTATGTGTGATTTTTCTAATAAATTTTTCGGTTCCTGACAAATTGTTTAAAAAAAATGACAACTCGTTAACCCGAAAAGGATAATGGCGACTTCCAAACATATATCTTTGTAGGCAGCTATGACAATCGAAAAAAAATATGCCGAAACGCCCTTGATGAAGCAGTATTACGCCATCAAAGCCAAGCATCCCGATGCAATTTTGCTGTTCCGTGTTGGCGATTTTTATGAAACTTTCGGCGACGACGCCATCAAAACCGCCGAAATAGCAGGCATCACCCTCACACGCCGCTCCAACGGCGCCGCCAGCTACGTGGAACTGGCGGGATTTCCGCACCATGCAATCGACAGCTACCTGCCCAAATTGGTGCGCGCAGGCCAGCGGGTAGCCATTTGCGAGCAATTGGAAGACCCCAAAATGACAAAAAAAATCGTAAAACGCGGCATCATCGAATTGGTAACTCCCGGCATTTCGTTCAACGACAATACATTAGAAAACAAGGAAAACAACTTTTTGGCATCCGTATACTTCGACAAAAAGAAAGTTGGCGTTGCTTTTCTTGATATATCCACCGGCGAATTTCTCACTGCCGAAGGTTCTTTCGAGTATGTCGATAAACTGCTCAACTCGTTTCAACCCAAAGAGGTTCTATACCAACGCGGCTATTCGCATGAGTTCAACGAGATTTTCGGCAGCAAATATTTCACCTTTAATCTCGACGACTGGGTCTATACCGAAGACGCCGCCTTCGACCGGCTGACGAGGCATTTTCAGGTGAAATCGCTGAAAGGCTTCGGCGTCGACAAGTTGCCTCTGGGAATCATCGCAGCGGGCGCTGTCTTGTATTATCTCGATTTAACGCAACATACGCAAATACAACACATTAACAACCTAAGCCGCATCGAAGAAGACCACTACATGTGGCTCGACCGTTTTACCATCCGCAACCTCGAACTGTTCA
>WRIQ01000229.1 GCA_009782655.1 Prolixibacteraceae bacterium | reverse complement strand
CTTCATAAGCAGAAGTTCCACCTCCCAATGTATTGCTGTCAAACAAAATCGTGCGGAATTTCCCATTTTTCCCATAACACGAAATGCGGGGAATCCTTTTTTCGGAAGTCAAAATATTTCCGTCGAAACTTTTTTCAAGATAAACCGGATTGCAGCATCCGGCAAAAGCGCCTGCCTGCGTTCCGGCTACGCCAAACGATGCAATAAATTCTCCATCAACCGTATAACTTTCAATTTTATGCCTGCCCGAATTGGAACAGTAAACAGTATCGTTGATGCTGATAATATCAAATGAATAACTTGGAATAATAAAACCTTCGGGACTTTTGATGAAACGTACCAATCGACCTTGCTTATCATATTGACAGATAAGTTTATCCTCTACATCGGTTACAAAAACATACTCTTGTGTCGTAGTCAACGAACAATAATCGGAATTATCGCTGCACGCTTTCCACTCGTCTGTTTTTTCTCCTTCAAGGGAATACAAGTCGATGCTTGTGGGATACAACAAGTAAATCCTTGCATCTTCCACCATGATATCACGAACATTCGCTTCAATTGCAAAATCATGTTGATGTTTGCCTGATAAATCAAAAACAGAAATTTTATAGGACTGCGCAACATAAATGGCATTTCCGGAAATAGCGAAACCTATTATTTCGGAAGCAAGGTCGAAGCTATTGATTTTTTTATAAGGAGAAACAAAGGTTTTATCCCCGTTTCCTATATCCGATGCAGTCGTTTTTTCTTCCGGCATCATCGAATGAACCATGTAATATCCAAATCCGGCAATGAGGAGGAATACCAGAATGTTTAAAATGATTTTAAGAGTCTTATTCATTTCCAATATTTTTCTCAGCTAACAATCCCAAACTCATATCTTTCAATTTGAATTTCTGAATTTTCCCGCTGCCGGTCATCGGGAAAGCATCGAGGAAGAAGACATATTTCGGAATTTTATGCCTCGCAATTTTGCCTCGGCAAAAATCTTGGATGTCTTCTTCGGTCAACCTTGCCCCTTCGTGCAGGATAATGAATGCTCCCACTTCTTCGCCGTATTTTTCGGAAGGAACAGCAGCTACCTGCACGTCTTTGATACCTTTCAAATGAAATAAAAAATCTTCCACTTCACGCGGATAAATATTTTCGCCGCCGCGGATAATCATGTCCTTAATCCGTCCGGTGATGCGGAAGTTGCCGTTTGAGTCGCGGATACCGAGGTCGCCGGAATGCAGCCAGCCGTTTTTGTCGATTACTTCGGCGGTGGCGGAAGGATTATTGTAGTAGCCTTTCATCGCATTGTAGCCTCGACTGCAGAGTTCGCCCTGTTGTTCTACGCCCAGATGTTCGCCCGTTTCGGGATGAATCACCGCCACTTCGGTAAATTCATATTCCCGTCCCACCGTATTGCAGCGCACCTCAAACGAATCGTCGATGCGCGTTTGCGTCATCCCGGGCGAAGTTTCCGTCAAGCCATAGACGCTCGTAATTTGCAGGTGCATTTTTTCACTCACCTGTTTCATCAGTTCCACAGGACAAAGTGCTCCCGCCATGATGCCGGTGCGTAAGCTGTTAAGATCAAACATATCGAACATCGGATGATTCAGCATGGCAATAAACATGGTGGGAACGCCATACAATGCCGTGCATCTTTCCTTGTGAATGGAAGCCAGCACGAGGAGCGGATCGAATTTTTCCGTCATCACCTGCGTGCAACCATGCGTGAGCACGTTCATCGAAGCCAGCACAATGCCGAAACAGTGGAACAGAGGGACGCAGCAACAAAGTTTGTCCTCGCCGGTAAATTTCATGTGCTCGCCGGTCAGGTAGCCGTTGTTGGTAATGTTGTGATGCGAAAGCATCACGCCTTTCGGAAAACCCGTTGTGCCGGAAGTGTATTGCATATTCACCACATCGTGGCAATGAATGGTTTTCTTGATGTCGTTCAATTCCTTATCATCAATGTTTTTACCCAAAAGCAAAATTTCGGCGGTGTTAAACATGCCTCGATGTTTTTCCTGACCGATGTAAATCACGTTCTTCATACGCGGAAATCTTTCGCTTTTAAGATATCCCCGCTCACAAGTTTTCAGTTCGGGCAGCATCGTATATGTCATTTCCACATAATCGCAATCCCAAGTGCCGTCGATAATGCAAAGCGTGTGCATATCGGAATTTTTACACAGATATTCCAGTTCGTGCTGTTTGTAACTTGTATTCACCGTAACGCATACCGCGCCGATTTTGGCACAAGCGAATATAAAAGTCAGCCAGTCAGGTACATTGCTTGCCCATAAACCCACATGGTCGCCTTTACCGACGCCAATAGCGAGCAAGCCTTTTGCCATGTTATTCACGCGATTATCGAACTGTTTCCAGGTAAAGCGCAGGTTGCGGTCGGAATAAACCAAATATTCTTTGTCGGGAGTGGTTTCCGCCCAATGTTCCAGCCAGTCGCCCAATGTTTTTTCGTATAATCGCATTGTATATATATAATAAGGTGTATATATTATAAAGATGTATATATAATAAGGTGTATATGTTATAAAGGTGTATAAACAACCGCCAAAATTTTGGCAGTAGCTTTTTCGGCAGCATGAACGTGATGCGGCACAATGGAATCGTAATAAATGCTGTCGCCCTGTTCCAAAAGGTAAGTTTCCTTGCCGTAATTGATTTCCACTTTGCCTTCGAGTACATATATAAATTCCTCGCCTTCGTGAGATGAGAGGGAAAAATCGGTATCCGAGGCGGCAATGTCGATGATAAACGGATCTAAATGCCTGTCTGATTTGGCTTTCGCGAGGGAAAAATAATCCATGTGTTTACGCGCTTCGGCGGCATTGTTCGAAAAGCTGATACTTTTGATATTATCTGTTCTCCGTGCAATGGCGATGCCCGACTCATCCGTATCATCGAGGAAAGTACCCAGGCGCACACCCAGCACACGCGCTATTTTGATGAGCGGCGCCAGCGACGGCACGTTTATATTTTCTTCGATCAACGTGATTTGTTCGAGCGATAATCCGCTTCTTTCCGCCAAAACTTCTTTGCTAATATTTTTTTGCAGGCGAAACGACTTTATTTTTTCGCCTGCGTGAATGGATTCCGACATGATTTCAGTGTTTTGAATAATAATAATCAACTGTTT
>WRIQ01000228.1 GCA_009782655.1 Prolixibacteraceae bacterium | reverse complement strand
TGAAATTTTCCCATTTTCGTGTGGCGGTTTTGGGCGCTTTGGCATAGCCATAGCCAGGCAAATCGACCATATACCAAGCATTGTTGATTATAAAATGGTTGATGAGCTGCGTCTTTCCCGGTTTTCCCGAAGTTTTAGCCAGCGATTTGTTATTGGTCAGCATGTTGATGAGCGACGATTTGCCAACATTGGAACGGCCGATAAAAGCATATTCGGGCCGCACCGGTGCAGGGCATTTCGATACTTTCGAATTGCTGGTAATGAATTTTGCCTGCTTGATTTCCATATCTGATTTGTTGAGTGATGAATGATGAGAAGTTTTCAGTCAGTAAACCGTTATTTTCTTTTAACTCTTTCTTTCCAATCGGCTTCTATTCCGTCTTTTCGATATATATTTCGAGCGTTTTTACTTTTCCGTCAGGTTTCAGCGTGTATTCGTCGAACGAAGCGGGCACCAGCACTGTATCGCCTTTTTGCATGGTTTCCGAACCTTCTTTCCACACAATATCAAAACAGCCGTCGATGCACATGTAAATTACAAACGAATCGAGGAACTCGATATCTTTCTCCACCGGCTTATCAAATTCTATAATATTGGTAGTGAAATATTTACATTCGACGAGTTGCTCTGTTTTGTTGAGTTCTTTTTGATAAGGCGTTTTATTGCTTCCTTCGCGCCAGGTGAAATCCAGTGCGTCGAGCGCCAGATCGGTATGAAGCTCGCGAGGATTTCCGTCCTTGTCAATCCGATTGTAATCGAAAATACGATAGGTCACGTCCGATGTCTGTTGTATTTCGGCAACCACAATACCTTTTCCGATGGCATGTACGCGCCCCGCCGGGATGAAAAAAACATCGCCGGGGTTAACATCTTCGAAATTAAGTAAATCCATGGGGTTCCCGCTTTCGAAATATTCGAGATATTTTTCGCGGGTCACCGGCTGATTGAAACCGGCGTTCAGTTTAGCGCTTTTGTCGGCGTTTATCACATACCACATTTCGGTTTTGCCATATGCGTTGTGCCGCTTTTTCGCCAGCTCATCGTCGGGATGCACCTGCACCGAAAGGTCGTCGGCTGCATCGATGAATTTTATGAGCAGGGGAAATTCAATGCCGAAACAATCGTAAATGCGGTCGCCCACCAAGTCGCCCATATAAATTTCGACAAGTTCCTGAATATCATTTCCTTTCAAAAACCCGTTCGACACAATCGACAAATGTCCTTCAACGGCGGAGAGTTCCCAGCTTTCGCCGCATTTGTCGCCGGGTCTCACATCTTTGTTGAGCAGTACCCCCAACTTTTCGCCGCCCCAAATTTTTTCCAGCAACTGCGGCTTAAATTTAAGTGGATATAACTTGTTCATTGTTAATTCAATAAATTAATATTCAAAATCAACAGCCTCTCGTGCTTCAATCACTTCCTTGATGCGCGTTAAAACCTTTTGGTGGGCGGGATGGCTCTGGTAAGCGTCCAGATTTTCAAAAGAATCGAATCGTGCAATCAACGCCAAATCATAATTGCCGGGAAACGATTCGTGATTGAGTCCCACTTCAAGGGAAACAAGTTTGCTGATCACATTGTTCAGCTCTTCTATCTTGAACTTCAGTTCGTTTAAGATTTCAACCTTCTCGTCTGCCGAAAACGGTTTCAGTTTAAAAAGTACAATGTGGTTTATCATGCAGGCTATTTTTAATTGAAAATAAACAAAATATCGACAAAAATAATACTATTTTAGCAGTCGTTGGGTTTTGGCTCTTTTGAAATGCTTTTTAATTAACATTATGAAAATTTCCGTATATTCAATGCCGACGGTGTTTTTTTTATTTCGTCGTTGGTGCGCTGATTTTTTGGTAACTCATTGATATAAAATGTTATGTTGGTTATTGGAATTGCAGGAGGAACAGGTTCGGGAAAGACCACGGTGGTGAAGCAGGTTATGCGTTCGTTTTCGGCCGATGAGGTGGCTCTTCTTTCGCACGATTCGTATTATTACGACAATGGTGACATCTCGCTGGAAGAACGCCGCCGAAAAAATTACGACCGCCCCGACGCCATCGAATTCGACCTGATGGTGAAACATATCGAAGCTTTGAAAGCCGGTCAGAGCATCCAAGAGCCAACCTACTCGTTTATAACCTGCACACGTCTCGATGAAACCGTTACGGTACATCCGCGGCAGGTGCTGATTGTAGAAGGAATTTTGTGCTTAGCCGACGAACAACTGCGCAACCTGATAGATGTGAAAGTGTTTGTCGACTGCGATTCCGACATACGGTTGTCGCGAGTCATCAGGCGGGACATGCGCGAGCGGGGACGCGATGTTGCAGCAGTACTTGAGCGATACCTGAAAACAGTGCGTCCCAGCCACTTGCAGTTTGTGGAACCCACAAAAGTTTATGCCGACATTATTATTCCTCAGGGCGGAAAAAATAAAATAGCCATCGACATTTTAACCCATTATATCAAAAAAACGCTTACCCAAAATCTTTCGAATCATGATTGACATAAATCCCGAAGAAATATTATTTATTGATATTGAAACCGTTCCGGTTCTCTCTTCTTTCAAAAAATTATCGCCGCAGTGGCAAAAACTGTGGGAGGAAAAAATGAGAAATTTGGTCTCGGAAACGGTTACAGCTGCCGATTTATACGAAAAGGCCGGAATTTACGCCGAATTTGGGCGGATTATCGTCATTTCCGCCGGTTATTTTTTCCAAAAAGGAGGAGAATATTTTTACCGTGTGAAATCTTTTTCCGATAGCGATGAAAAGCAGTTGCTTGCCGATTTTGTCAACGCTTTGGAGCGGTTTGCACAAGCCGGCAAAAAAAGGCTGTGCGCCCACAACGGGCAGGAATTTGATTATCCGTATATTGCCCGCCGCATACTTGTACACGGGCTGAAACTTCCGCGTATCCTGAATGTAGCAGGCGCAAAACCATGGGAAACAAAAGAATATCTGATTGACACATTGCAGCTTTGGAAATTCGGCGATTACAAACATTACACTTCGCTGTCGTTGCTTTGCTCGCTGTTTGGAATTCTAACGCCCAAGGACGATATTGACGGCAGCATGGTGGCAAAAGTGTATTACGAAGAAAACGACCTCGACAGGATTGTCCGATACTGCGAAAAGGATACCTTAGCTGTTGCCAATCTTTTTTTACGGTACA
>WRIQ01000227.1 GCA_009782655.1 Prolixibacteraceae bacterium | reverse complement strand
GTTTGCAGAAATGGTATCGCAACTATTCCGAAAAGTTGATCGTCTGGATTGAGACTGCCGAAGAAATCGACGCGCTGATCAGCTTCGGCTTTTTTGCCGACAACAATCCCGATTTCAGTTATCCGCAGCCCGTAGAAGGCGATTTTATTTTCGAGGCGAAAGCTTTGGGGCATCCGCTGTTGAAACGCGAAAAACGGGTGACCAACGATTTTACGATGGATGGCTGGGCAAAGATTGCCGTCATCACTGGCGCAAATATGGCGGGGAAGAGTACTTTTTTGCGCACCGCAGGCGTAAATATGATTTTGGGAAGAGCGGGAGCGCCCGTTTGCGCCGCCGGAATGCGGTTTTCACCCGTCAATCTCTATTCGAGTATGCGCACCACCGATTCGCTGCTCAAAGACGAATCGTATTTTCTGGCGGAGCTGCGCCGTTTGGCCGCTTTCATAAAGCGCCTAAACCACGGCGAAACCCTCTTCGTCATCATCGACGAAATGCTGAAAGGAACCAATTCGGAAGATAAACTAAAAGGATCACAACAACTTATCCGGAAATTGGTGAAAACCACTTCCTCATCAATAATTGCCACCCACGATGTAAAACTCACGGAGATGGAAAAGGAGTTTCCCGATAATATCCTGAATTATTGCTTCGAAATTGAACATGATGGCGACGAGATGATTTTCGACTACAAACTGCGGCGCGGCGTTACCAAAACCATGAACGCTTCGCTGTTGATGAGGAAGCTGGGAATTTTGGACGCCTGAGCGACTCAAGATTTTCCCCTTCCGGCTTTATAGGGGAGACGGCAGGATCTTTCTTTTTTCTTCCCTGTAATTTTTGGGGCTCATGTCGTATTTCCGGGTAAAAAGGCGGTAGAAACTGTTTCGGCTGCTAAATCCCACCTTGTAGATAATTTCATCGATGGACAATCGGGTGTTCAGCAACAACTTTTCGGCGACCGTCAGGCGATAATCCCTGATCAAATCGTGTGGCGTTTGGTCGGTGCAGTTTTTCAATCTTCGGTATAACTGTCTGGCGCTGATGCTCAACAGGGAAGCCAGCTTTTCGGTCGAAAAATCGGGGTCGGTGATGTGCCTGTCTATGGTGGCGATTACTTTGTTGAAAAATTCCTTGTCGCTTGTGTGAATATATTTCCCATCTTCCAACTTGAAAGCGCTTTGCGCCGACCGAAAATACTCCTTCAAATCATCCTGACGCTGCAATAGTCTGTTAACAAGCGACTTCAGATAGTCTGCATTGAATGGCTTGGTGATGTATGCTTCGGCGCCGGCAGCGATTCCTTCCACCTGTTCTTCGGAACTGTTTTTTGCCGAAATCAAAATGAACGGAATGTGCGAAGTCCGCTTGTCGGCTTTGATTTGTTTCAGCAACGAAATGCCGTCCAGATTGGGCATCATAATATCGGAAAGAATCAAATCGGGGTGAATCTCTTCGAACAACGGCAAAACGGCGGTGGAGTCTTCGATGGGAATAATGTTGTAGCTGTCCCGAAATATTTCGGCAATAAACCAAAGCATTTCATGCTCGTCGTCGACAACTAAGATGGTCTGCCGCGATTTAATGAATTTGTAATTTTCGGTTTTTACCTCATTATCTTCTGTTTTGGCGTGCGGCGGAGGTAATATATTTTCAGGGTTTGTATTTTTCTTTTCGGTAACGTCGAGCATGGGCAGCGACACCGTGAATTCCGTTATTATGTTAGGATTGCTGACCACGTCAATTTCGCCTTGCAGCAGCTTCACCATATTGTGGCAGATGGCAAGCCCCAGCCCGTGGCGCGAATAGGCGCCTTTGCGGCTTTGCTGCTCAAAATTTTCGAGAACGCGGTAACGGTCGAAGACGTAGGGTATATCTTCCGGGCTGATGCCTTTTCCGCTGTTGGAAACCACAATTTGCAGCTCGCGGCCGTCGGTTGCCACGCGGCATTCAATTTTTCCGCCGTCGGGTGTATATTTGAAAGCATTGGATAACAGATTGGTTATGATTTTTGTGAAGCAGCTTTTGTCGGAATTCCAAAACATTTTTTCGCCAATGCTGATTCGATAATCAATACTTCTTGTTTCGGCAAACTCCGCAAACGAATCGGCAATGGTGAAAGCCAAATCGGTGATGAATAATTGTTCTATTTCGCATTGTCGGTTTCCTGTTTCAATCTTTCGGAATTCGATCAACTCCTGAATCAACGTATTGAGTCTTTCGGCATTTTTCTGGATCAGCGAGGCATATTCTTTCACATAACTATCGGACCCCGCATAACTCATTATGCGCGTACAGGGGCCATAGATCAATGTCAGGGGCGTACTGAATTCGTGTGTTATGTTGGTGAAAAAGCGCAATTTCGACTCATATACTTTCTCTTTGTGTTCCTGTTTCAGGCGTTCGATCATCACTTCGCGTTTGCGGTGATAGCTTCGGCGTATAAATGCTGTCAGTGCAGAGACGAAAAGGAGGCTCAGAACGGCATAAGCCGAAATCGCCCAAACGCTCAGGTACCACGGCGGAAGAATCACTATGGGCAGATTGCAGGCGCTTTCGACAAAATCGGGCGCGTTGTTTTTGCTGCGCACATGGAGTACATACCTTCCGGGCGAGAGATTGGTAAATTTAATTTCATTGGCGTTGTGGTTGTCGATCCACTTTTCATTCAGATTTTCAAGATTGTACGAATAAGTTCTGTTATGACCGTGTATGTAATCGAGCGCGATAAACGAAACGTAGAAGAAATTTTGTTCATGTTTCAACTCCAAATATTTGCCGCGTTTTTTATCATGCTTTATGAAGTCATTGATATTCTGCTCTTTGTCATATATTTTCAGTCCGGTAAAATAAATGGGAGGCGTAAAATTTCGCTCAACGAAAATATCCTGCTCCACAGTCACAAAGCCATTGGTTCCGCCAAACAGCAATACACCGGTTTCCATATTTTTATAGTAAGCACCATCGCTGAACTCGGTCACATTGAGTCCGTTTTTAGAATTCAGAATCTTGAAATTATACCGCTCCGCATCGAATTGCACAATTCCGTTGTTGGTACTCAGCCAGAGGTATCCGCGGTCGTCTTCCAAAATCCCGTGGATTGTATTGTTGGGAAGTCCCTCAATTTCGCTGTAGTTCTCGTAGATTGCCGATTCGCCGTCAACGCCCAGCAGCTTTATAAGGCCGAAACTGCTCCCAAACC
>WRIQ01000226.1 GCA_009782655.1 Prolixibacteraceae bacterium | reverse complement strand
GCTGGATTGGGGGCAGATCAACGGATTAAACGGGTCGATTTGCACGTTGGGTTTTGGATGAATTTGGATGGTTTTTGTCATTTCATCAGGCCCCAGACTGCTGAAACCCGTCAATGTGAGCGTATAATCGGTGGTCACATCTACTTCAGGAAATGTGTATGAAAGCGTTTTATTGGTGCCGACAACTGCGCCATTCAGCTTCCACTGCCAGCCTGTGGCTTCCAACGTGGAACTGGTCGCGTCGAATTGCAGCGTGGCTCCCGAACATGGCTTTCCCGAAACCGTATAATCGACATCGAAACTGTCCTGCATGAGGAATTCGAGATGGTCGATGCATAAAGTACTGCCCGCCGTCACCGAATTGAAATAGGAAGTGGAGAATATTATATTCAACGTATCGGGCGTCGCCGTGCTTCTGTATTCAATGCCGAGGTCGAATTTTGTCCAATCGGCAACGTTTGAAGTGACGGCTTTTTGTACATAACCAATCGTATCGCGCGAGGCGCCATTCCATTTGGTCAACACAACGCGCATGATGGCGTTGTCGTTTCCTGCTTTTGTATACTTAAAAGAACCGTAGAGTCTGGCAGGCCTGGAGGCGTATGCTATTCCCGCTTTTCCTCTGGGCCTTCCAGTTTCGCCATAATAGACAAATTCGATATCCGCCAGCGCGAGACCACCGGGAATCGTTTCCGAATCGCTGCCGTAGTAGGCGGTTTTCGCCTCAAGTTTAACATAGTAACTTCCATTTACCGGATTATCGGTTTCACGGGTTACTCCCGTAAATTTAAAATCACTGTAATTTGTACCATTCCAGCCTGTGGGAAGATACCCCCAAGTAATCACAGTCGACCAGTTTTCAAAACTCGCATTGGGCGGCTGCTGCTCATACAAACCCGATACAGTGATGAGAACCGCAAAAAGTAAAGTCGTAAATAATTTTCTCATTTTTTTGATTTTGTTAAAAACATATGTAGGAACAAATTGTATTAACGATTATTAAACGTTTTTATTTTTTAGTCCTAATGGACAAAAATAATAAAAAATAGATTCGCCTGACATGCAAAAAGGTCGGAATTTTTGTTCCGACCTTCGCGCTTTTTATAAAAACAAAGAAAAATTTTATACGATATAGGTCGAAGAGGCTGTATTTCCGCCTCGGCCTGTCCAGTTGGTGTGAAAAAATTCGCCGCGCGGTTTGTCGGTGCGTTCGTACATGTGTGCTCCGAAATAGTCGCGTTGCGCCTGCAAGAGGTTGGCAGGCAATCTTTCGGAACGGAATCCGTCGAAATAACACAACGCGGAAGTGAGCGCCGGCACGGGAATGCCGTTTGACAGGGCCGCGGCACAAACCCTGCGCCAACCGACCTGAGCCGCTTCCACTTTTTCTTTAAAGAACGGGTCAAGCAGCAGGTTGGGCAGCGCCGGATTTTTGTCAAAAGCTTTTTTGATATCTTCGAGGAAAACCGAACGGATAATACAACCGCCGCGCCACATCATGGCTATTCCGCCATAATTAAGGTTCCAGTGGTAAACATTGGCGGCTTCCATCATCAGGTTATAGCCTTGTGCGTAGGAAATGATTTTCGCGCCGTAGAGCGCCATTTTCAGGTCGTCGACAAACTGCTGCTTGTCGCCGTCGAACCGCGGTGTTGGCCCGTTGAGCGATTTCGAGGCCAGCGCGCGAAGCTCTTTCTGCGCCGACAAACAACGCGCAAATACCGATTCGCCAATGAGCGTAAGGGGAATCCCCAAGTCGAGCGCCGTGACGCCTGTCCATTTTCCGGTTCCTTTTTGTCCGGCGGTGTCGAGGATTTTTTCCACCAGCGGCTGCCCTCCGGTATCTTTGAAGGCCAAAATGTCACGGGTGATTTCAATCAGATACGAATCCAGTTCTCCGGTATTCCACTTTTCGAAAATTTTGTGCTGCTCGAAAGCATCCATCCCCAGCAGCGTTTTCATCACGTGATAGGCTTCGTTGATGATCTGCATGTCACCATATTCGATGCCGTTGTGCACCATTTTAACAAAATGCCCTGCGCCGTCTTCGCCAACCCAATCGCAGCAGGGAACGCCGTTCACTTTGGCGGCCACCGACTGGAAAATTTCTTTCACACAGGGCCATGCCGCCGGCGAGCCGCCCGGCATCATCGACGGCCCCAGCAGCGCGCCTTCCTCGCCGCCCGAAACACCCGTGCCGATGTATAGCAATCCTTTGCTCTCCACATATTTAGTGCGGCGAATGGTGTCCGGGAAATGAGAGTTTCCACCATCAATAATAATGTCGCCTGCTTCGAGGTACGGTAGAAGTTGTTCGATAAAATCGTCGACCGGCTTGCCGGCTTTCACCAGCATCATTACCTTGCGAGGCCGCTCCAGCGAAGCCGTCAAATCTTCGATGCTGTGCGCACCAATGAAATTTTTCCCTGCGCCGCGCCCGTTGATAAATTCGTCGACTTTGGCAGTCGTCCTGTTGTAAACGGCAACCGTGTAGCCTTTGCTTTCCATGTTTAATACCAGATTCTCGCCCATAACGGCCAAGCCTATCAATCCGATATCCGCAAACTTTTTCATACTCTTTAAATTTTTAATTTATTGATAATTTACTATTTATGATGATTTTCGCCATCGACCTGCGGCTTTGCGAGGTGGCGGCTTCACTGAACTTGCTGCGGGATAATAACGTGCAATTTTGCACAAAATCGCCTGCGGGATTACTGCCGCCATCTCGCAAAACCGCCCGTTAGCAGCAGCCGATTTGAAGTTTATTACCTTTTTCATTTTTCCACACTAAATACCATATTGACAAAATCAAACGTTGCTTTTTTGCAATATTTGAAAATAACATTGCCCAAAAAACCACCCTCCGCAGCACCGTGTTCATCATCGTTTTCTTTGTCTTTGGCAACAGAACAATCGTTTATCATTGTCATTGTCTGCTCATTTATTTTAATATCTATTTGTGGGCAATCGTATTCGTTTCTATGACTAAAACTTGGCTGATTACAACTACCAACAAATGCACCTGATTTGCTTGTTTGTTCTTTTACGGGAATACAATCTTTGTTTTTCTCATAAAAGTCGGTATTGATTGTAAGTCCCATTTCTCCGCCCGTATCAAAATAACTCAAGAAATTTGTATTACAGATTTCCATATTTAGATAAAGTGCTTTATCAATATAGAGATTTTTCTTATTGGTAAGG
>WRIQ01000225.1 GCA_009782655.1 Prolixibacteraceae bacterium | reverse complement strand
GAACGCACCACTTCCTTCAAGGATAAGGCGCGACAAAATCCCGATAATGTGAATGCCGGGCTGTTGACTTATCCTGTGCTAATGGCCGCCGATGTCATCATCCACAAGGCTCATTTTGTGCCGGTGGGAAAGGATCAGGAGCAGAATCTGGAAATGGGACGAAAATTTGCACGTCGCTTTAACACTATGTATAACAAAGAGATTTTCCCACTACCCAAGCCGTTCACCTTCGACGGTAAAGACATGGTGAAAGTTCCCGGCCTCGATGGTTCAGGGAAGATGGGAAAATCGGACGGAAACGGAATTTACCTTTTTGAAGACCCCAAAGAGATACGCAAAAAAGTGATGCGCGCCGTTACCGATGAGGGCCCTAAAGAGATAAACCAGAAAAAACCGGAGCCGGTTGATAACCTCTTTACGTTGATGAAAATCGTATCGACACCCGAAACGGTCGCTTTTTTCGAAGATAAATATAACGACTGCTCTATCCGCTACGGCGACATGAAAAAACAACTTGCCGAAGATATAATCGCTTTCACGGCGCCCATCCGCGATCGGATTTTAGAAATCAGGAACAACGAAAAATATTTGTCGGAAGTGGCGCGTAGTGGCGCCGAAAAAGCACGATGCTCAGCACGCAAAACGCTGGAAGAGGTGAAAGAGGTTATCGGCGTGAAACGTCTTTTCTGATACCCTCCGCAAAATTCGCTATTTCTTATATCCTCTGCCGGTCATGGCATTGAGCCTTTTTATCCTTTCGGAAGTGGGCGGGTGCGTACTGAATAAACGGGCAAACTGTTTCCCGCTGAAAGGATTCACAATAAACATGCTCGACGTAGAAGGATTTCCGTTCATGGGAATCTGCTTGCTCCAGTTTTCGAGTTTCGATAAGGCAGAGCTGAGATAGAGCGGGTTGCCGCTCAACTTTGCGCCATACTCGTCGGCTTTAAACTCTCCGCTGCGCGAGATGGCCATTCGCACCAGCGAAGCGGCCAGCGGCGCCAAAATGGCGGCAGCTAAAAGGATTATGGGGTTCACCTGCCGGTTGTTGCGGCCGCCGACGCTAAAGCGCGCACTGTATGCGAGAAAAGAAATGGCGCCTGCCATGGTTGCGGCAATGCTGCCAATCAAAATATCGCGGTGGGCGACATGTCCCAACTCGTGCGATAAAACACCCGACAATTCATTGTCGTTCATGTTGTTTGCCAAGCCGCGGGTAACGGCGACAACAGCATTTACAGGGTTACGCCCTGTGGCAAAAGCATTGGGCTGATCCTGATTAATCATATAGACTTTCGGCATCGGTAAATTTCCCTGCGAAGAGAGACGCCGCACCAGCTCGGTGATGCGATGTCCGGCAGGAAGTTCCTTGGCATTGTATGCTTTCAGTACCAACTTGTCGCTGAAAAAGTAGCTGATAAAATTGCCGATTCCGGCAACTGCCAGGGCAATGATAACGCCGGTTTTGCCGCCGATTAAGCCTCCCACCACCATAAGCAGGAAAGTCATTACCATCATCAATAAAAATGTTTTGAATCCGTTCATCTCCTAAAATTTTATTTTACGATACAAGTTTATAATTCAACATTTTGTGCAAACAGAAGAAGCCTTTCAGACCTGCCTTCTCACCACTTTTTCAATAAGGTTTGCAACACTTGGCCAGGCATTTTCCAAAATGTGAGCCAAATCTTCCGGTTTTATCCACCGCACGATTTCGATGTCTTCTTCTGCTTGCGGAATCAGTTTTTGGTTATCTTCCGATTGCATTAAAAACCAGTGAGTTTGCTTTAAAATCATTCCGTTGTCGCTCTTTTTCTGCGGCGACTCGTATATGTGCCATGTTGAAGGCAAAGTCCGGCAAATTGTCAGTTTTTGCAATCCTGTTTCCTCTCCCACTTCGCGCAAAGCCGCCTGTTTGGGTGTTTCACCCGGGTCGATTTTTCCTTTGGGTAAATCCCATTTTCCACGCCGGAAAATAAATAGATAGCGCCCGCCATTTTCGGCCAGCCCGCCCGCAGCAGGCAGCAATTGAAACATCTGCGTAAATGTAGGCCACAGTTTGTTCACATCGCCCGATATATTAACAGATTTAATGTTACCTCGTAAAAATGAAGTGGCAACGTCGTCTAATTTATTCGCACTGTCAACATATACAGTATATTCCGATTTATTTCCGGACTTATTGGCAGAGGCATCCGTAAAAATCAGTTTGCTGTCGTTATAAAAAACTTCGTACATTTGCATTACTTAAATAAAACGTCCAACTTAATTATCATGGAAAAAATTCAAGTTGAAATAGCCAATTTGCTGTTGCAAATTAACGCAATAAAAATACAACCATCAAATCCGTTTGCTTGGGCTTCGGGTTGGAAAGCTCCCATTTATTGCGACAACCGCAAAATTCTTTCCTATCCGCAGGCGAGGAGTTTTATCTGCGACAAATTTGCGGAGGTTATCCGGCGGAAATATCCCGATGTAGAAGTGATTGCCGGCGTTGCCACCGGCGCTATTGCGCATGGCGTTCTGGTGGCCGATGTGTTGGGTTTGCCATTTGTGTATGTGCGCGCAACACCCAAAGGTCACGGGCTGGAAAACCTCATTGAAGGCGACATGCGCCCCGGACAAAAGGTGGTAGTGGTCGAAGATTTGGTGTCAACGGGAAGCAGTAGCCTGAAAGCTGCCCAAGCGATTACCAACTACGGCGGCAATGTTTTGGGAATGGTGGCCATCTTCAATTACGGCTTTCCGCAGGCGGCTAAGAATTTTGCCGACGCGGGTCTGGAACTCACCACCCTCAGCCAATATGACGTGCTGGTGAAAAACGCCGTCGAAACAGGCGAAATCAAGGAATCGGATTTGCAAAAACTGATGCAGTGGCGCGAAGACCCTGCCAACTGGGGAAAATAGGGTATGGGCATTTCTAAATACGTCAGCGAAACCAAATATATATACCAAGATAATGAAGTTATTTTCAGTTATATATCCAATTTTGAGAACCTCTCGAAGTATATCACTTCCGAATTGCTGGAAAAAGCGGCGGCATCCATGCCGAAGATGCAAATCACCGATTTCGAATCGGACGTCGATTCTTGCCGTTTCACCATCAGCGGGATGGGACAAAGCGAAATTCGTATCGTCGAACGCGAACCGTATAAAAATATTAAAATAAAAAGCGGCGGACAAATTCCCATCGACATCACCATGTGGATTCA
>WRIQ01000224.1 GCA_009782655.1 Prolixibacteraceae bacterium | reverse complement strand
ATCGCTTATCGTAATTTTTCTGGCAGCGGTGACGATTCCCTATGTAAGTTGGCGGAAGAGAGATAAAATACACAAAAAATTTGCGCCCATACTGTTTGAAATCAATGACATTCCACCGTCAGTTCCCTATGGAGGAATCAACCTGACTCTCGCTTATTGCGAAACCATCAGGCATTTCATGCAGGAGAATCCGCTTAAAAATATCGATGTTATAAGCTGCGCGAACTACGAGGATTTTCGGGATAATCAAGCGTACCAATCCATCAGAAATGATTTTATTGAGAAAGCCCAAAACATTGAAAAAGCGTACAAAAAGCAGGAAAGGAACGCAAACACAACCATGTTTGCCATTATTCTGATTTCCGTAATTTTATTAGCAGTTTTCCAAAATATAGTCGATAAAAAATATGGGGATGGAAACGGCACCGAAAATTTCATATATTTACGCTGATAGTAGTTATCCAATTAAAAAAACTGTTATACTATGAGAGACGCAACAAAAACCATTGGCGGCATCATTGACAAAGCCGCCGTTTCGATTATCAGCTCAATCGACCATGAAGATTTTCCGAATACAAAAGCGATGCTGCCGCCGCGCAAAAGAGTAGGCATAAAGGAGATTTTTTTCACCACAAACACTTCCTCGATGCGGGTGAAACAGTATCTCGAAAACCCGAAAGCCTGCGTTTACTTTTTCGATAAGAGATTTTTTCGCGGCGTGATGCTCAGAGGCAAAATGGACGTGCTGACCGATTCGGCGAGCAAAGAGGAAATTTGGCTGGATGGCGATGATTTGTATTATCCTCAAGGCGTTACCGACCCCGATTATTGTGTCCTGAAATTCACGGCTGAAGACGGACGGTATTACGGCAATTTCAAATCGGAGAATTTTTCGATAGAATAATAAGTAGAAAACCAAATGATTACACTTTCCCGCGAGAACTTGTAGCCTGTGCCTGAGATAACGGCTTGAACAAGTTAGTAATCGTAAGTCGCCACATTCACTTACGGTTCAGCAGAATACCTGAAATCAACTGCAACTCCGAGGCGTTGAACAAATGCGCCAGCTACAAAAAATTCTACCTGTAAAACCACGCCAGCGCAAATACAAGCGGCGCTTGCCAGTTAACAGCTATTTCGTTGTGCGAAAAGCTTTTTTCCTCGTCTATCCAATCGGTTGCCGAATGTCCTCCTCCCACAAGATACCCGGGCCATGGTTCGTCGATCCCGTCGGCTCCCGAACGGCGGTCGTGGGGATGTTTCGGCGGATTATGCCCCAAACCGGTTACGAATGAGCGGTTGTAGTAATTTCGCCCGAAGATATGCCCGACGGCATCCAGCGCCGTATCCACAAACTTTCTGTCGGGCGAAAGCTGGTTGGCGACAAAAAGGTTGACCGTTTGCCGAGCAATGGCGCCGTTGCATCCCCAGAAATAATAGCGTCCGGCGAGCGGCCTGCGGTAAACATCGTTTTGCGCCTCTTCGACAATCCTGTTGGCAACGGCAACAATATTCTGCTTCACAGCCTTTTCGATTTCGGCATTTTTGCCTGCTTTCCCGGACAAGGCGTAGGTGAACATTCCCATATTGGCAACGTTGCCCCAATCCCAGTTTTCATCAACGGCAAAGTCGATTTGTCCTGCGCGTTGTTCAAAGTCTTCCAGATATTTTTTCTCGCCTGTTGTTTCCCACATTTCAACTGCCGCCCATAAACGGTCGTCGGGATCGGTAGTCTGGTAACCGCCGGTTTTAAAATCGCCCTGCACAAATCTTTTATCTTCGGGATGTTGCGTCAGAAAATTGTAGCTCAGCGCGGCTGCCTCTATGCATTTTTGCGCATAGCTGCCATCGTAAGGTTTGAAAATGCGCGCCGCCCGAGCCATCATGCCAACAAAATCGGCCGTCGCCGCCGAACTCCATTCGGTGAAATAACGTTTTCCGTCATCGGCATCGGCCATGATAAATCCCGAAAAGTTGGTGCGCGTCAGCTTATGCGAAACACGTCCGGAGCCATCGGGATATTGCATTTTCAGCAGCCAGTCCGTTTCCCATTTCATTTCTTTCAGAAATTCGGGAAAACCGGGCGCCGTTTCTGGAAGTTGCAGAGGTGCTTTTTCCAGTTTATCCTGAAAATGTTCCCACGCCATAAACAGGATTCCCACCGTAATTCCCGCGTTGACCGTATATTTTCCATAATCGCCGGCATCGTGCCAGCCACCTGTTCCGTCGCGCCGGTTTCCGGCCTTGCTGATATAATCTTCGTAAGCATCGTTGAGGTGGCAGGCGCCCTGATGATAGTGAACTCCTCGGTGATCGCCCGAAACTTCCATGCCGCAGCGCCACAGGTAAAAGGCGCGCATGGAAGCCACATAAGCATCGTTGTAAACCGTTTCGCCAATCGGAAATTCGATGGAACGCCCTTTCCCTTTGATTTCCAGATAGTAGGCGCCCTGCGTTTTCACCGGCGAAAAGTCGGCTATCCAAACATTCTGAGCCACATCCTGCTGATTAGCTGGAGCCGTAGCTCGGCCTTTGTAAATTATCCTGTGATTTTCCGCATTGCGGATTACAAAATCTCCGGGCTCAGCAGAGATACTGGCTTGTTTCAACGCTTCGGGCAAAAAGCCCAGGGAGTTCAGATGAATCGATTCGATGACATTCATTTCGGGGTTATTGCATCCCAGCAATATCAACAGAATGAAAAAAATGGAAAATAATTTCACAACTGGTTTCATATTGAATTTTATTTCTTAATTTATTAATTTATTCAGTATAATAATCTAATTATCAAACAAAAAACATTGAAATTACAATTTTGCTTTTAAACCGGTTTTCCGCTTACCGCAAATCCTGCTTTTCTCAAATCGTTCCAGAATCCGGGATACGATTTTGAAACTACCGCAGGATTGGCAATCCCGATTGTCTTTCCGGTTAGCGCCAACGGTGCGAAAGCCAGCGCCATCCTGTGATCGTTATAAGTTTCGAACACAGGATTTTCTTTCACCAAATCGATGTCTGTCAATCCGTTCCACAGCAGCTCCCCGGGACGCGGCTCGTTAATTATGACACCTAATTTCAACAACTCGTTCTCCAAAGCCCGAATACGGTCGGTTTCCTTAATTTTCAGTGTCTCAAGTCCCGAGAACGAAAACGGAATTTTCAACGCAACACAAACTGCGGCCATGGTTTGCGCCATGTCGGGCGTTTCGCTTAAATCAAGGACAAAGTGCGTCGGC
>WRIQ01000223.1 GCA_009782655.1 Prolixibacteraceae bacterium | reverse complement strand
AATTGTTTCCGACAGAGAATTTCTCAGCGGCGATTTTGCCGACAGAAATATTGTTCTATACGGCAATGCATCGAACAACAAAGCGTGGAGCATTGTTTTGAAAAATTGCCCTGTGGTGGTTTCCAAAGCAGGAATCGATTTTGGCAGCCTTCGTTTCGAAGGAGATGATTTAGGAACTTATTTCATATATCCGCGCTCCGACTCCGATGTTGCCAGCGTGGGCGTTGTCGCTGGAACCGGGGTCAAAGGAATGAAATCTACCTTTGCGAACGACTACATTTCGGGCGTAAACGGCTATCCCGATTTGCTGATTTTCGATGCTAATTTTTCCAACGCCGGACTGGATGCCATCAAAGTTTCCGGATTTTTTGGCATCGATTGGAGCGTCGGAAACGGCGATTTTGCTTTTTGATTTTTTTGACTTTTGAGACAGTTTCACATCAAATGGATATTGAAAAAATTTTTTTAGTAAAAATCAGAAAAAAAAATGGATAACAAAGCCGAAGCATTAAAGCGCATCGAAGCGTTGCGGAAAGAATTAGACGAAAACAACTACCGGTATTATGTGTTGTCGGAGCCGTCCATATCGGATTATGAATTCGATATGAAAATGAAAGAGTTGGAGAAGTTGGAGGCAGCATATCCCGAATTTGCAGATTCGGCGTCGCCAACACAGCGCGTGGGTAACGACCGCAATGCGGAATTTAAGCAGGTGCGGCACCGATATCCAATGCTTTCGCTGGCAAATGTGTATTCCATCGGCGAGCTGCGGGATTTCGACCAGCGGGTACGCAAAGATGTTGAAGACAAAGTTCAATATGTTTGTGAGTTGAAATATGATGGCACGTCGATATCGATTCTGTACGAAAAAGGCGTTTTGGCACAGGCGGTAACTCGTGGCGACGGCGAGCGCGGCGACGATGTTACGGCCAATGTGAAAACCATTGGTTCCATTCCGCTGCGTCTACGCGGTGGCGATTATCCTGCCTCTTTCGAAATTCGCGGAGAGATACTGATGCCCTTTCATGTTTTTAATGAACTTAACCGGCAGCGCGAAGATATTGGCGAGCCGTTGTTTGCCAACCCGCGCAACTCCGCTTCGGGAACGCTGAAACTGCAAAATTCGTCCATTGTGGCTACGCGCAAATTAGACGCTTATTTTTATATGCTGCTGGGCGAAGAGCAACAGAAAACCCATTTCGAGAACCTGAAAAAACTGCACCATTGGGGATTTAAAGTGTCGAAACATATACAGCTTTGCGATTCTATCGAAGAGATTGAAAAGTTTCTGGAAGAGTGGGACAAGGAGCGTTTAGCGCTGCCGGTTGCCACCGACGGGGTGGTGGTGAAAGTAAATTCGCTTGTGCAGCAGGAAATCATGGGCAGCACGGCCAAGTCGCCGCGTTGGTCGGTTGCCTATAAATTCAAAGCCGAGCAGGCGCTCACCACGTTGCTTTCCGTTTCCTATCAGGTGGGGCGAACGGGAGCCGTCACGCCTGTCGCCAATCTTGAGCCTGTTCAATTGGCGGGAACCACCGTGAAACGCGCTTCGCTCTACAATGCCGATGCCATTGCCGCCCTCGACCTGCACTTAGGCGACATGGTGTATGTGGAAAAAGGCGGCGAAATAATTCCCAAAATTACGGGCGTCGATAAATCGCAGCGGCATCCCATGGCGCAGCCGGTGGCGTTCATAACCAATTGTCCGGAGTGTCGTACGCCGCTGGTGCGAGCCGAGGGCGAAGCAGTTTACTATTGCCCCAACGATGTGGGTTGTCCGACGCAGATAAAAGGCAAAATCGAACATTTTGTCCAACGCCGGGCCATGAATATCGAAGGCTTGGGAAGCGAAACCGTGGAACTTCTGTATAAAAATAATCTGGTGAAAAATACTGCCGATTTATATGAACTGAAAGTTCCTCAGCTTATTCCGCTCGAGCGGATGGGCAAAAAATCGGCCGAGCGAATTTTAGCCAGCATCGAAAAATCCAAATCGACGCCGTTTACGCGCGTTTTGTTTGCGCTGGGAATACGCTATGTGGGCGAAACAATTGCCAAAAATCTTGCGATGGCGGCGGGCAGCATCAATAAATTGAGTGCCATGCCATTGGAAGAGCTGGCCAATATAGACGAAATTGGGGGGCGAATTGCTGCCAGCATCATCGACTTTTTCTCAAATCCGGCGCATCAGATGTTAGTAGAAAAATTGAAAAACAATGGTTTGCAGTTTGAAATGGAAGAGGGCGAAGAAATAGTCCGCACGGAAAAGTTAAAGGGCCTTAACTTTGTCATTTCGGGCGTTTTCAAACAACACTCGCGTGACGAATTGAAGCTGCTTATCGAACAAAACGGCGGCAAAAATGCAGGTTCCATTTCGAAGAAAACCAGTTATGTGCTGGCCGGCGACAACATGGGGCCCGGCAAACACGAAAAAGCCAACGAACTGAAAATTCCCATCATCTCGGAAGAGGATTTTTTGAAGATGATTGAGTGAAGTAGCTTATTGTGTTTAAGTTGCATTAGATCGATTTTGCGATTATACAGGGCGCAGCAAAAAAAAAAATTGAGTCCGCCGGTTTTATTCAACCGTTGCCGAACGAATGTGGACAAATTCGGTTAGGATTTGGGATGTGTCGTTGCGTTTCTGGATTTTCTTTACCACATCCATGCCTTCGATAACCTTCCCGAAAGCGGCAAAACCTTGCCCGTCGAGGTTTCTTTTTCCTCCGAAATCGAGTTCAGGCTGATTGCCGATGCAGATGAAAAACTCCGATGACGCGGTTCCGGGCTCGTTGCGCGCCATGCTGACGGTTCCGGTTTTATGCAAAATTCCGGTTTGGCAGGTGGGTTCGTGAACAATGAGCGTTTGCCGATCAACCAGCGAATCGTAGAATAATCCGCCCTGAATGACTTCTATTTTTACTTGATTGTCAGGCTGATTATCTTTCTTTACCGTTCGGTAGAAAAGCGAATTATCGTACACGCCATTGTTGACAAGCGCCATGAAGTTCTTTCCGGTAATCGGCGAGTGAAGCGTGTCCACTTCCACGACGATTGTTCCCAAAGAGGTTTCGAGGCGAACATGCGGTAGTTTTTGCCTGTTGCACGATAAAGCGAAAATTAGTAATCCTACTACTGCGAAAACCTGAATTTTACGCATCTGTTTTGGCATCCATATCCGCATTTTCTTCGATTTCAGTATCTTCATCTTCAGCAGGTTTGGGGACATAAGCAGGA
>WRIQ01000222.1 GCA_009782655.1 Prolixibacteraceae bacterium | reverse complement strand
GAAAAAAATCACTGCCTTTTTGTTTATTTTTTTCCCTGTTTTTTTTACAAAAAAAAATATTCCTTATGTAAATTTTTAAAAATCTGTCAATTACAGTCAACTAATATTTTAATTAAACTGTGGCAAAATATTCAAAAACAAAATTTCTCACAGTTGTAATGGTGAAAAAAACGGATGTTTTCCCATTTCCCGGCTAATAAATCCGCTGGCTAATATCGAGTGCCACCACTGAATGAGTTAACGCGCCGACGGAAATATAGTCGACGCCAGTTTCGGCAACCGATTTCACCCGCACCAACGACATATTTCCCGAGGCTTCTGTTTTTGCCTTTCCGTTGATGAGCGCCACCGCCTCGGCCATGGTTTTGTTGTCCATATTATCGAGCATGATAATATCGGCTCCGGCTTTCAGCGCTTGTTCCACTTCGTCGAGCGTGGTGGTTTCCACCTCTATTTTCATGTTTTCATCGACTTTGTTTCTGATTGTTTTTACGGCATTTGCGATTCCGCCGGCAACGGCTATGTGATTGTCCTTTATCAAAACCATGTCGAAGAGTCCGACGCGGTGGTTGGCGGCACCGCCCACCCTGACTGCATATTTATCCAAAAGCCTGAATCCGGGGAGTGTTTTGCGCGTGTCCAGTATTTTGGTTTTTGCGCTTTCAACCGCCGCGGCATATTTCGCCGACGCGGTGGCAATTCCCGACAGCCGTTGCAAAAAGTTCAACGCGGTTCTTTCGCCTGTGAGCAACGCCCTATATGCGGCATTAAACTCAACAATGACGTCGCCTTCTCCAACAACACTGCCATCTTCAACTTTCGGAAACCATTCCAACTGTGGGTCGAAGTGCATAAAAACCATCTGCGCCACTTCCAATCCTGCGATAACGCCGGGCGCTTTGGCAACCATAACCGCTTTCCTGCGCGACCCGGCAGGAATAATATTGTCGGTGGTGATGTCGCCGGTTGCCACATCTTCCTCCAAGGCAAGTTTTATAAGCGTCCATGCCGCGTCAAGTTCATGGTTATTCATTTTCATAATCATCTCTGTTATTTGCATTTATCATCTGTTGACAAAAAAAGGTTTTTTGTTCAGTTGCTGAACAATATGCCGCCTGAATTCCGGCTTGTCGCCGGGAAAATCGATTCGTATATGTCCGCCTCGGCTTTCCTCGCGCATCATGGCGGCGCGACTCACAAGCAGGCAGACTTCGGCGGCGGCTTTTATCTTGAAGAGGTTATACTCGTTTTTGTGATCTGCGAAATCGTTTACAATTTCTGCAAAACGCTGTAGCGCTTCCTCCATTTTCTCTTTTTCCCTGATGATGCCCATTTTACGCATCATCAAATCGGCCATTTCATTTTTGAGAATAAGATAGGTTTGCTCGTTCCTAAGATCGTTGATAAAAGGTTTGCACACAGGCAAAACGGCGTCGGGAAAATCGAGTTGGGCAGCTTTCTCGCTGGCGCGTTTTCCGAAGACAAGACACTCGAGCAGCGAATTGCTGGCCAGCCTGTTGGCGCCCATAACACCTGTGGAAGCCACTTCGCCGCACACAAATAATCCGGGAATGTTGGTCTCGCCATGCAATCCCGAAAAAATTCCGCCGACCATATAATGCGCCGCCGGCGCCACAGGCAGCTTGTCGCGATGCATGTTTAAGCCAAATTCGCCGAGCTTATCGTAAATATTCCGAAACCGGCTCCTGAGATAATTTTCATCGAGATGCGACAACGAGAGAAAGACGCAATCGGCGCCGGTTTTATCCATTTCCCGGAAAATACAATAGGAAACCACATCGCGAGGCGCCAATTCGGCCAACGGATGCGACGTCATAAAACGTTCTCCCATGTTATTCAGCAAATAAGCGCCTTCGCCCCGCACCGCCTCACTGATTAAAAAGGCGTCGCTATTTTCGAGGTAGAGCGCTGTGGGATGAAACTGGATGAACTCCATATCAACCAATTGTGCGCCGCACTCGTAGGCCACCGAAATGGCCTCGCCCGTTGCCGTATGCGGATTGGTAGAACGGCTGAAAATCCGCGAAAGCCCGCCGGTGGCCATTATTACAGCCTTCGACCGGAAAATAAAATTCTCGCCCGTCAGGAAACTCAACGCCTGAGCGCCACAAACCCTGCCGTCGGATTTGAGTAGCCTCACAACGGTCATGAATTCGAAGGATTGGACATTGGCTTTTTCCTTTACTTTTTCGAGCATGAAACTGGTGAGTTTTTTCCCTGTAGCGTCGCCGTCAGCATGCAGAATTCGCCGTCGGCTGTGTCCTCCTTCAAGTCCCAGAATAATTTCGCCGTTCTCTTTGTCAAAAGACATTCCCATATCGATAAGTTCCTGCACCCGCTCACGCCCTTCGCAAACCAATGTTTCAACCGCATCCAAATCACACAGTCCACGTCCGGCTGTCAACGTGTCGTTGATGTGTAATTCGGGATAATCATCGTCGCCTGTCACAGCGGCAATGCCTCCTTGTGCTTGCCATGAGTTGCTGGTGTCCAACTCCGATTTGGTAACAACAGCCACGCTTCCGTATTGCGAAGCGTACCATGCGGCTGTAAGTCCTGCCAGCCCGCTGCCAATAACCAATATGTCAATTTTTTTTTCCTGCATCGGCTTTTATATAATTGTGCAAAAGTAAGAAACTGTTTGACTTTTCGAAAAGATGGAACCGAGAAAAACGAAACCGCACACAACTCATGGTTCAAATGCTTCAACGTTCGGGGTAAAAAATCACCTGTTGCCATTGCGGTTACTAAAATCGTATGCCGACGGTTCGAAATAAAAATAACCGTTTATTTTTTACGTTTAGTTAATGATTTCATACATTCGCAACGATAATATTTTGAATATGAAATATCAGTTGTCTCTGCTAACGTTTATTATTGTTTGTTTTCAAACATACAGGCTGAAAGGCCAGGATGCTGAATTTTCGCAGTTTTTCGCCAATCCCCTGCATATGAACCCTGCATTTGCGGGCACCAACGACGGCGGCCGCGTGGCGCTGAATTACAGGAATCAATGGCCGCAAAAGGGAACCGCTTTCAACACCTATTCCGTTTCGTATGATGATTTCAGCGATAAACACAATACGGGCTGGGGATTCCTGATGATGCACGACAGACAACTTAGCAATTTCATAAGCAGTTACAGCGGCTCCATGCATTATTCATATCATCTGCGTTTGGATCACTGGTCTTTCATTGCGGGAGGCATTCAGGCGGGATTTG
>WRIQ01000221.1 GCA_009782655.1 Prolixibacteraceae bacterium | reverse complement strand
GTTGGTGCGGCAGGTACGGCCATGCGTTTCCTTATCGCTTATTTTGCAGGACAAGCGGGCGACTATGTGCTGACAGGAACAACGCGGATGAAAAACAGACCTGTACATCTTTTAGTTGAAGCGCTTCGCGCCGCTGGCGCGAAAATTGAATATCTCGAAAAAGAGGGATTTCCGCCACTCCACATCATGGGGCAAACCTTGAAAGGCGGCGAAATATCTCTTGACGGTAGCGTTAGCTCTCAATATATTTCTGCTTTGTTAATGATGGCGCCGGTAATGACTAATGGATTGCGCCTGCATCTCGTTGGCGAAATTGTTTCTACGCCTTATATCAACCTTACAATTCAACTGATGCGACAATTCGGCGTGATTGTTTTTATTGATGGTTCGACCCTTGTCATTCTGCCCCAACAATATGATCTGGAAAAAAATTTTACCGTAGAATCCGATTGGAGCGCGGCGTCGTACTGGTACGAAATGGTTGCCTTATCTGACGACCAGATGTCGTCAGTTGTATTAAACGGGTTATGGCTTGACAGTCTGCAGGGCGATGCGTCCATCGCGGAATTATTCGACAGGTTAGGCGTCAATACTTCATTCACGCCATCGGGCGTAACCCTTTCAAAAAAGTCCCGAAATATAGACAGCCCGCTGGTCCATGATTTTACTTCCATACCCGACTTGGCGCAAACGGTTGTCGTCACTTGCGCCATGCTGCATATTCCTTTTCGTTTCACCGGCTTGCAGAGCCTGAAAATCAAAGAAACCGACCGCCTTTTGGCGCTCAAAACCGAATTAAAGAAACTTGGTTTTCTGCTCGAAATTCAAAATTACAATACGCTTATTTGGAGCGGTGAGAAATGCGACGCCGAACCTTCCCCTGTCGTAGCAACCTTCGAAGACCACCGTATGGCTATGGCTTTTGCTCCTGCTTCGTTATGCCTCAGGGAAGGAATTTGTATTGCCGATCTGCAAGTCGTATCGAAAAGTTATCCGTCGTTCCGGGACGATCTGAAAAAAGCCAACTTTACGATTACCGAAATCTAAGTTTTTAACATTATGGAAATTTTACGTTATACATTTTTTCAGAATGCGCTATGGGCGAGCCTGTTGATAGCCATCGCATGTGGTATCGCCGGTACGTACATCGTTTCGCGCCGGATTGTATTCATTAGCGGAGGCGTCACCCATGCATCATTTGGCGGGTTGGGGATGGGATTCTATTTTGGCGTCAACCCCTTACTATCCGCGCTTGTTTTTGCCATTTTATCTGCTTTCGGCGTTGAATACCTGAGCCATTCCGGAAATTACCACCAACTTCGCGAAGATTCGGTCATTGCTGCCGTATGGTCGGTCGGTATGGCGATTGGCGTCGTTTTTATCTTTATTTTGCGATCCAGCGCAGGCCTGCACCAATTATATGGTTACCCGGGGCGCTTCGGCCGACGGCTCCACCATGGTTACCTATGCCGCCGATTCCCACATCAGGTATGGCGAGTTATACTGGCGCCCCGCAGGAAAATGGCCGGCAGGAACCATGATAACCTTGTATGACCGAGGCACCAACAAACCCCTTGGCCAGATTCCACAAACTACTGAAACTTATCAGGTTATCGGCTTTATGAACGAATATCAGGTTTCTATAGGGGAAAGCACTTTCGGCGGAAGAACGGAATTACAGGATACAACTGCACTTGTCGACTACGGCAGCCTGATGTTTTTGGCGTTGCAGCGTTCCAAAACCGCACGCGAAGCCATTAAGATTATGGCCGAACTTGTGGAACAATACGGATATGCCTCAACGGGAGAGTCCTTCTCGATAGGCGACCCCAACGAAGTATGGCATATGGAACTGATTGGTAAAGGCATCGATTTGCAAACCAACAAGAAAACGAAAATTGCATACAACAAAAATAAAGGCGCAGTATGGGTTGCACTGCGTGTTCCCGACGGCTACGTTTCCGCACATGCCAATGCCGCCCGCATCACCACATTTCCCTTAGCCGACGGCAAAAAATCGATAACCTGCGACGAAACAGGCAATATTTTTGACCCCGATGTGGAAGTGATTTATTCGCCCGACATTATTTCGTTTGCACGCGAAAAAGGATATTTCAATGGCCCCGACAGCGATTTCAGCTTCGCCGCTGCTTATGCGCCCCTCGATTTTGGCGCAACCCGCTTCTGTGACCTCCGCGTTTGGACCATGTTCAACGAAATAGCCGATGGAATGGATAAATATTACGAATATGCCAAAGGCGACATAACGCGCGAGCGTATTCCTCTGTTTGTCAAACCCAACCGAAAACTCACGCCACAGGATTTGATGGCCTTCAAACGCAACCATTTGGAAGGAACCGAACTCGACATGTCGAAAGACGCAGGCGCGGGGCCCTTCGGGCTACCTTACCGATGGCGACCCATGACATGGCAAAGCAACGGCGATACATACTTCAACGAACGTGCAACGGCCACCCAACAAACCGGTTTCTCTTTTGTGGCACAAATGCGCAGCAAGCTTCCCAATCCCATAGGCGGAATTTTCTGGTTCAGTGTTGACGACGCCAACTCAACGGTCTATGTTCCTTTCTATTGCGGCATCAACTATATCCCACAGGCTTATGCCGAAGGAAACGGCGACATGCTGAAATACTCCGACGACGCCGCTTTTTGGGTTTTCAGCAGGGTTGCGCATTTCATATATCTTTTCTACGACCGCGTTATCAACGATATGCGTACCGCACAGCAGGAACTCGAGAATAAATTTGCTGCCTACACACCTGCCGTCGATGCTGCCGCGCTGCAACTATACAATAATAATCCGGAGCTGGCACGTCAATTCCTTACGGATTACTCGGCAGGCATGGCCGCTCAAACCATAGCGCGATGGAAGGAACTGGGAGAATTCCTGTTGGTCAAATATCTCGATGGAAATGTAAAACAGGAAGAAAATGGCGAATTTCTGCGCAATCCGTGGGGCTATCCCCGCTCGCCCAAATTTCCGGGCTATCCCGATTCGTGGAAAGAAAACGTCATAAAAGATACGGGAGATAAATTGAAACAAAAATAACCATACAAGCGTTTAGGCAAATATAAAGCACGTCGAAAATATTTTTTGACGTGCTTTTTTTACCTGTTTAGTTCCAAATGTCAATTGGGTTTATTACACCTAATAACGTGCAAAATGAATATCTTTGTCATAAAAAATAACAAATATGACAAGCGTAAAAGATTACAAAAAGGAATATAAG
>WRIQ01000220.1 GCA_009782655.1 Prolixibacteraceae bacterium | reverse complement strand
ATCCACCAACACCTTCGGTAACAGCCAGTTTGACATATTGCGCCGTTGGATTCCCCACAAATTCGAACTGTTTCACCTCGTTGTCGCGCGGCCAGTCGAAAATTCCGGCCTCCGTCCAGTTTTCCTTGTCGAAACCATAATAAACCGTTCCTTTTGTCAGCGTACCGTTTCCGGCATTGTCGCGCGGCAGATATTGAAATTTATCCAACTGACTGATGTAGTTCAGATTCATAATTATATCGAAAGGAAGCGCATTTTCGCCCCATCGAGTATGCCATAACTCTCCCTCTTCGAAATCGAATAACCTTTGAATGCCGGCTCCGCCCTGACTCCCTGCGGTTGTTTCGCCCGCAATTCCCTGAATGGCAAACTCCAGCGGATTGGGTTTTGTGGTTGCGCCAAATTCTATCCAGTCTGAAAAGCCATCTTTGTTGACTGCACGAAGTTTGAAAGAATAGGCTGTCTCGGCTTTCAACCCGTCGAAAAGAAGTTCTGTATTGCGTATGGTCGTATAGCGCATTCCATTGAAGTCAATTTCGTAAAAATCAGCATTTTTCACTTCACTCCACGTCGGTTTCAACCTATAGGCTTCCTTGTTTTCATCGGCGATTCCGGCTTGCTGCGGAACAGCCAAAGCGCCGGTTTTTGCCCGTGTTTTATCGGCAGGCTCAAAGCGAAAACCTCCGATATTCAAAGTTGTCCGGTAAGCTGTAATATCCGACGACGCCAGTTTCACCAGCAGTTGCGGGTTTTTTGAGATCACTTCCTTTTCGCCAACGCTTCCTTTTGTGGCAAATCTGTTCAGATTGGGCGCTGCATCGTAAAAGAAGATATTTTCGTTTTTCAGAAATTCATCCATCGATTCGGCTTCGCCCAATTTAACTTTTTTATTCCCCAAGGTTGCCGATATTTTCTTTGGTTTCTGTGTCACATTTATTCTGAATTCCGTCGATTTATTTTTCATAAAACCTGTGAAATCGCCCTGCGACGGATAAATTGTCACCACGGCGTTATTCTTCGCATCTACATGCGATTCTATCAGCGTGGCAACACCTCTGCCCAATTTATACTCCTCCGTAATCCCGTCGTCGTCGTATTCGGTAAACGAACTTTCGTCGTGAGGATAAATTTCGTAAATGCGTAGATTTTGATTGATTTCCGCAACATTGTTATTCGCGTTTGCCATGGGAATAATGGCGCCGTTTTTCACAAAGACAGGCAGTTTCCACAGCGGCGAAGAGAAATTATTGAGAATCGCTTCGCCATTATATATTTCGCCGGTGAAATAGTCGATCCACGCACCCTGCGGCAAGTAAATGCCATCGCGAATATCGTTTCCGTTTTCGTCGGATTTTGTTTCCTGCCAGATGGGAGCCACCAGAAAGGAAGGCCCGTACAAAAACTGATATTGGGTGGCTTTCCCGTGGGTATAATCGTTGGGATATTCGAGAAACATCGCGCGAATTGCGGGCAGCCCATCGACGGCTTCGCGGGCAACGCTATATGCGTAAGGCATCAGCTCCGATTTGAGTTTCAGGTATGCGCGGTTTATCGACGTCGCCGGTTCGTCCAAAGCGTGGGGATATTTTTCGTTTGCTCCCCAACCGTCCATGTTGAGTTCCATGGGCGTAAACGTTTTCCACTGAAAATCGCGCGTGTTGACCACCGGATTTTTTCCACCGAAAATCCCGTCCATATCGGAAGTGATATTGGGGTTTCCCGACAGCCCTGAGCCTATGTATGTGGGAATGTGAAACCTGATATATTCCCAGACGCCGCCGGTCTGGTCGCCCGACCAAATGGCGGCATAACGTTGGGTACCAGCCCATCCGTTGAGCGTGATGATAAACGGGCGTGCGTTGTTGCCGTAGTAATTCATAATCTTTGCCGCCCCTGCAATGCCGTTCAGTCCGAAAGAGTATCCGGGACCCACCCAAGCCACATCGGTTTTCAAAATGCGGACGCCCGCATCGCGCACTTCCTTGACAATGTCGCGCTGCCGCAACGCCGTCACGTCGGGGCGGGGATGCAAATCCGACTGCGTCCACAAGCCAATCTCGACATGATTTTCATGCGCATATTCCGTCAGCGTTTTCAGGTTTTGGATGTTTCCATCGAGGGTTTCGGTTTGTCCATATCCTGCGCCATATCCATCGTTGGGTAGCAGCCACCCCATGGGCATATCGTGATTTTTATAGCGATCGATAACTGCGCGCGCCGAAAACTGGTAGTTGTTCAACTCTCCATTCAACGATTCTTTGACGCCCCCGTTGTCGCTCTGGCTTTCTTTGTAACGTTTTCCGTCTTCAAAGAGGATTCCTTTTTCATCTTCGACCCAGTAGTCGCGGTTGTAGGCGTTCAAATGTCCTTGGTAAAAACCGAATTTGGGAATCAGCACAGGGTTACCAGTAAGCTGGTAGTAATCGTTCAGAAGCGGTACCGGGCCATCGCTTACCATGTAGAAAACATCAAGATAATCGGTTTCGTGCCAGAGCTTTACCACATTCTCCTCCGTGGCGCCAAAATCATATTTTCCTTTCCTGAAGGTGTACCACATAACGCCATAACCCTTTGTCGACCAGTAAGAAGGCGCCGGTGATGCCACGCCACCATCGGTCCACGAACTCAGGTTTTCGATAGCAATGACCTTTCCCTTGTGCGAAAAACGACCATTTTGCACACCGCCGCCGTAGAAATATTCGCCAAAATCTTCACGCAACCTGACGGTAACCTTTTCTCTCTCGAAAAGAACCGGCTCCACTTCCTCAATTACCACCGATTGAGTTGCGAGATTGGCAACTTTCATCAACGCCGTTTTCCTGTCTATCGAAATTTCTATTTGGGAGGTCGCCAGAATAATGTGATTGTCATCGTCTTTCACATCCACACGGGAAACCGGCTTACGAGGATTGTCGACCAATATTTTTGCTTCGGGATTTGCCTGTGGATCGCGCAGAATGCCGCCCGAATTATCCTGAAAAACACGGAAAATATTTTCTCCGTAAAAATCGAAAGTCATCCTTTGCTCATCGGAAAACAGTACTTCCACGGTGGTGGGATTCACTTTATTAAAACCAGTTATTTTGTGCGTTTGCTGCGGTTGAATCTCATTACTGGCCGCAAAAGCCGACATAAAAAAACATGCCGAAATCAACAGAAACGCCTCTATTAATATCCATTGCCTGCCTTTAGAATTTTTCATGTTTCAAGATATTTATATTTTACATTCAAAAAGATACACAATTATTTCCCGAA
>WRIQ01000219.1 GCA_009782655.1 Prolixibacteraceae bacterium | reverse complement strand
AAACATGTTTTTACTCCGCAGAACAGCCTTGTGGTCGAGTTCCAAACCTTTGAGGCTTTCCTCGGTGAGGCTGGCAATGGGGACGGGTATAATGTTGAAATCAAGTAGGTTACACTCTTTAAACGGATCGTCGGTTTCAAAATCTGCTTTTTTCAGATTTTTCTCGTTAAAACTGTCGCTGTCGTAAATGATGGTTCCTCCAGGATTCATAAACAGCGCATTGGCTTTTACAGCCGCCGGATTCATGGCCACCAGTACGTGGGCGAAATCGCCCGGTGTGTAAATCGCTTTTTTGCCAAAATGCACCTGAAATCCCGAAACTCCTCCCACAGTGCCCTGCGGAGCCCTTATCTCGGCCGGATAATCGGGGAAAGTTGATATGTCGTTTCCCAGCAATGCCGAAGCATCGGAAAACAAGGTTCCGGTGAGTTGCATTCCGTCGCCGGAATCGCCCGAAAACCTGATGGCAACTTCTTCTAATTCAATTACTTTAACTTCATCCATTGAATAAAATTTTTACGGTAATTATCGGTTGTTTTCTTGAAAAATGGCGCACATAAGCGCCATCAAGTTTCAAACAACAAGGCAAAATAACCAATATTTTGTAGTTCAATTTATGATATATATCTGCTCCCGTCATTTTTTAACAATAATAGTTCGATAATTATTAACAATACAGGTTTGAGATTGAAAAACGCCGTCGCGCTCTCTTTTGCGTCCGTTTCCCGCAATTCTTTATTTTTCCTTTATCTTCATTTATAATTTAGTTTTCTTATTTTTGGCACTGAATTTTTCAAAAAAATTGTTTCGGATGGCATTTACACTATTTTCCGGAAGCTTGAAACCGGTTGAAAAAGTTGAAGCAGAAAGAGTTGCATTGGAAGAAGATTATAAAGCTTTTCTGAAAGCGGAAAAATCGGAAAGCCTTGCTGCATATATAGAGCTCAAAGATTGGGTTGATTCGGGTGTCATGCAGGAGAAAAAAACCGAACTGGAAAGCCAAATTTTCAATGGCAGCAGGGAAGACAGTTTGTTGAAAGAATTGAAAAAACTTGAGAAAGAGAGTTCGGTAAAAAAATATTTCAAACTTGACGGCAGTGCCGATTTGAAACGCTTTCAAACGCTGGAAGGTGCATTGAAAGATAAAATCAAAGGGTTCGAGGAGATGCAGAACAATCCTGATGTGAAATTTTACAGGAAATTTGAGAAATCGCCCTTGTATGTAAATTATTGCAACATTCACAATTCCAAATTGTTAGAACGATATAAAGAACTCAGAGAATGGCTTGCCTCGGACGAAGGACAGAAAGCGCATGACAAAACTACCCGCGACAGTCGGGAATACAACATGCTGCAAGAGCTGAAAAAGCTTAAAAAAGAGAGTTCTATAAAGAAATATTTCAAACTCGACGGTAGCGCCGAATTGCAACGTTTTCAAAAGCTGGAAGATACATTGAAAGATAAAATCAAAAATTTCGAGGAAATGCAGAGCAATCCGGATGTGAAATTTTACGGAAAATTTGCGAAGTCGCCTTTGTATGTAAATTATCGCAACGTTCACAATTCCAAGATGCTGAAGCGTTATGTCGAACTTAAGGAAATAACGTCGACCACAGAATTTTTGCAACGGAAAGCATGGCTCGAAGATAAAAAGAAATGGGAAAAGTCGGACGAATACGCAAAACACCAAAAGTTCGAAGCGTTGAAAAAAGATACGCAGGTAGTGCTTTACTATAAATATGTTAACGATACGCGTTTCGATTTTTTCAGGAATTGGAAAATTTCCTTCGAAGACAATTTTTCGGGAAAGAGCGTTGACTTGGAAAAGTGGATGCCCAATTCCTATTTGGCCGACAAACTTTTGGGCAGCAATTTTTCGCAGGAAGGCGATTTGCAGGCGTACAACGGCGGGAAAAACAGCCTTATTTCGCAGGGAACGCTCCATATTTCGGTGAAAAAGGAAAAAGCGATTTCGCCACGCTGGCTGCCGATAGCCGGTTTTGTACCCGCCGAATTTGACTATACGACAGATACTTTGTCGACAGCAAAAAGTTTCTGGCAGGAAGGCGGAATCTTCGAAGCCAAAATATTTTTCACGCCCGCCGTGAATATTGTCAGTATGTGCTACCTCGCCGACGAAAAAAATTCGACGCTGGTCAGCCTCCTCGAAATGGGAAAGCAGAGCCGCATGGGAATTATGACAATGGGCGAAAGAGGGTATTTCAAAGGCGTTTCGCTGAAAAAACTGCAAAAAAACAGATTCTACATTTTTAGTTTGATGTGGGAAAACAACCGCATGGTTTGGAAAGTAAACGACAAAATTTTCCTTGAAAGCCCCTTGCCCCCCAACATGGGAGAAGTGCATATCAACCTTACCAACTTGGTGCTGGACGAAGTGAAAGTTTCTTTGCCCTATTCCTTCGGTATCGATTGGGTGAGATGTTATAAGAAAAGTGAAAATTGATGCCCGAAGTGAGAAATAAAAAATTGACGATAACGGAGTACCTGAGAAAAATCACTGCATATCAGATTTCTTTCGGAGCAGAACAAATTTCAAATAATAAGTAAGAAAATGTTATACCATAAATAAGGCATTTGGAGTGCATTTTAGCTATTATATTTGTTGCAAATTAATTTAATCACAATCATCATGAATGCACTAAAAAAATTATCCATTCTGTTCCTGTTACTCATTCCCGTGTGGAGTTTGAATGCTCAGGATATTATTACCAAGAAAAACGCCGAAGAGATTAAGGCTAAAGTAGTTGAAGTCAGTAAAGACGAAGTGAAGTACAAAAGATATGGCAGCGAATCGGGGCCAACTTATACGTTGCCCGTTTCCGACATATTCATGATTAAGTACGAAAACGGCGACAAGGATGTTTTTGGGAACGAAACATCGTCAGATAAGCCGACAACAGCCGCACCTTCGCGGCCGACGCCGGTGCAAAGCCAAACCGCAACCCCATCCGCCGCGCCGGAACGTGGTAACGCCGCCCTGCCCGAAAAAGCCCGCAGAGGATATGTGGGAATAGCCCTTGGCGCTGCCTCGCTGCTTGAAGACTACTCGGACGTAACCAGCGGAGGATTTCAATTCAACCTTGTCAATTTCGGGTATCTTTTTGGCAAGCATGTAGGTATGACCGCTTCAATAATGGGAATCAGCTACGTGTGGGACAGATACAGTGACGCCACAGTCGGATTTGTGGGATTGACAGCAGGGCCGTTATTTACCTTTGGCCCCGACTTGAAAGTTGT
>WRIQ01000218.1 GCA_009782655.1 Prolixibacteraceae bacterium | reverse complement strand
CGAAAGCGGCAATTCCAATATCATTCTCACAGATCGGGGCGTGACATTCGGGTATCAGGATTTAATGGTCGATTATCGCGGAATCCCCGAAATGCAAGAAACAGGCTGCCCCGTGGTGCTGGACATTACACATTCGTTACAGCAGCCCAACCAGTCGAGCGGCATCACGGGCGGAAAGCCGCAACTTATTGAAACCATTGCCCGTGCGGGTATTGCCGTCGGCGTAGATGGTATTTTTCTCGAAACGCACCCCGATCCTGCAAAGGCAAAATCTGACGGCGCCAACATGTTGCCGCTTCATCTGCTTGAAAACCTACTTGAAATACTTGCCGCAATTCGTCAGGCAATCATTCGGTTTTAACAGTTTACATGTTCTTCTGCCCTGTATGATGATCGCACCAGCGGACTGCTTTCTACGTATGCGAATCCTTTTTCGCGTCCTATTTCTCCGTATTCGGCAAAAATTTCGGGCGGAAAATATTCCGTCACCGGCATATGCTTGGGCGTGGGAGCAAGATACTGACCGATGGTGAGCACCTTGACGCCGGCATTAATAAGGTCGTCCATGGTTTGCAGCACTTCGTCGCGTGTTTCGCCCAGTCCGAGCATTATACCCGATTTGGCGGTTTTTCCATGCGAGGCAATATAACGCAACACGTCGAGGCTACGTCCGTATTTTGCAATCGAGCGGATGAGCGGCGTGAGCCTTTCCACGGTCTCCATGTTATGGGAAATCACATTGGGGTTGGCGTCGATAATCTGGTGGAGGCGCTCCCTTTTGCCGCCGAAATCGGGAATCAGAGTTTCAATATGTGTATCGGGATTGCACTTTTTTACTTCCGCAATGGTTTGCGCCCATATGGAGGCTCCGCCGTCGCTCAGGTCGTCGCGGTCGACTGAAGTGATTACGCAATGCTTGACTTTCATTATCTGTACAGCTTCAGCCAGCCTGATCGGTTCTTCGGGGTCGGGCGGAAGCGGCTTCCCCGATTTGACGGCGCAAAATTTACAATGGCGCGTACAAATATCACCCAAAATCATGAAAGTAGCCGTGCCGCGGTTCCAGCACTCCCCGATATTGGGGCAATTGCCGCTGGTGCATATCGTATGCAAACCATGCCTGACGACCAGATTTTTAACCTTGGCGTAATTCTCGCCCTTGGGCATCTTCATCTTCATCCAGTGCGGAAGCTTTTGCCTGTTGTGTAGTTCCTGCGACATATCTAAATTTTGTTGCAAAAATAGGGTTTAATAGCGAAACAAAGAAATTGCGAACCTACTGTCGTGTCAACGATAAAATATCTTGCGAGGATGAGATTGTCTCAAAAAGTACGCAGGTGAAAAGGATTTTCGCAGATTATAAAATCAGGCATGTGTCTAATTATAAGAGGTATGAAAATCTGTGTTCATTTATTAAATCTGCGTCATCTGCGTGACAAAACACTTTTGAGACAGCCTCATATAATCCGACAAAATTTGCTTGACACAACACTACATTTTCGAATATTCGGTCGGGGTCAATAAAATTTGTAAAGCATTGAAAACGAGATTTATAACTGCCGAAATAGTTCCTGAATTCTTGTTTGGGGAATTTGGCTACATTGGGCAGGAAATACCCATTCCCCTAATTTTTGAATTGTTTTTAGGACAGGCTTTCGGCTTTCCATTATAATTTTGTAGTTTCGCATTTCTTAAAAAATAATGAAATGAAGAAATACTGTATATTTTTCATATTGATTTTTGCGTTAAAATCAACTATTTACGGCCAGAATGTCCAATATTACAACGAGAAATTCCGTCCTCAATATCATTTTTCGCCCGAAAAGAATTATTTGGGAGCGCCTTGCGGACTGGTTGCATACGATGGCGAATATCATCTTTTTTATCAGCATAATCCCCGCAGCAATGAACCTGAATATTTTCACTGGGGACATGCCGTAAGTAATGATTTGCTTCATTGGGAACATAAACCGGTGGCCATTGTGCCCGATAATCAGTCGGAAGACAAGGAGTTTTGCACCGCAGGGCCTGGAAGTATTATCGTCGACCACAACAATACGCTGGGCGTTCAGAGCGGAAATAATAAAACATTTGTCGCTTTTTATACCAGTTACCAGTGTGGACAGCGAATTGCGTACAGCAACGACAAAGGCACAACTTGGAAAAAATACGACAAGAATCCGATTATCAGCGAAGACGACACGAAAGACGCCATCGGGCCAAAGGTTTTCTGGTACGAGCCGGGGCAATTTTGGGTGATGCTGTTGACACGTAATCTGGACAATGACGAACGCAAAAAAGGATTCTCCATTTATACATCGGCAAATCTGACCGACTGGAATTACGAAAGCCATGTTGCCGGTTTCAAAGGCTCTGCCGATTTAATAGAGGTAAAAGTAAATAACCGCTCTGACGACAAACGCTGGGTTTTGATTAGCGGCAACGGCGATTATATGCTGGGCGCCTTCGACGGAAAAACCTTTTTGGCCGAAACTATTCGCATGAAGTGCGATTTTGGCGATAACTATGATTCGCCGCAAACGTTTGTGAATATTCCCGAAAGCGACGGGCGCATCATTCAAATTGCCTGCATGAGCGATGCCGATTTTAAAGACATGCCTTTCAGTGGGCTGATGACTTTTCCATCCCAATTGTCGTTGAAAAAGATAAATTCGGGAACTTTTCTCATACGTCAGCCCATTGATGAAATTGAGAGGCTTTATGAGAAAACACATTCATGGGAAAACAAAAAGCTGATTCCCGGAATCAATTTCAACCTGCTGAAAAGTGTAAAAGGAGATTGCCTGCGCATCAAAGGGCAGTTCGATTTGATGAACTGCGAAGCATTCGGATTTGTGTTGCGCCTGTATAAAAAGACTTCGGGCGTGGAATTGACTTATAATGTGAAGAGGCAGGTTCTTTCCATTTTTGGGCAGTCGGTACCGCTGGAACCTGTCGACAATAAGATAAGCCTCGATATTTTGATAGACCGCGCGTCCATCGAAGTGTATGCCAACAACGGCAGGGCTGTGATGACCAATAGTTATATGCCCGATGATTATGGCCTCGACTATTTTTTATATAATACGGGAGGCGAAATCAATGTCGACAAACTTGAAATTACAGGACTGAATACGGTTTGGAGAGAGGCAGAAGGCAAGAAAAAAAGTAAGAAAAAGTAGAATGATTGACGGAGATTTCATACGGGAGGAAGATATCTTTTCGATTTTAGACCAGAGCAAGAACCCCGACGCCCTAAAAGTT
>WRIQ01000217.1 GCA_009782655.1 Prolixibacteraceae bacterium | reverse complement strand
AACACTACGATAATTATTCCTGCCCACAATATTCCATCGTTCAAGCCGGCGAAATCATTTGTGTCGCAAGTTAAAAGCAACGTAAAATAAAAGAGTATGCCGAGCGGAAAGAAAAGGAAAAGGCACAAGATGTCCACGCACAAGCGTAAAAAGAGACTTCGTAAGAACAGGCACAAGAAGAAAAAATAACCTGTTTTTAATCCTGTAGGATTATTGTAAAAGTCAAACCTAATGCTTCAGAGCTTTAGGTTTGATTTGTTATTCATACAATGCGATAATCATTAAAACATATCTATTTTGAGTAGCGATCTGATAATTGATGTCTCGCCTGATGAAATTGTAATCGCCTTACTCGAAAACAAAAGACTGGTAGAATTAACTCGCGAAAGAAGCGGGGCAAAATTTGCGGTTGGGGATATTTATCTGGGAAAGGTAAAGAAGATAATGCCCAGCTTGAATGCTGTTTTTGTAGACGTTGGCTACGATAAGGACGCATTTTTGCACTATTTGGATCTTGGCCCCCAGTTCAGCACATTAGACAAATTCTTCCGTTTGGTTTCGGCCAAAAGCAGCAAAATAACATCCATTGGGCGCATACAGCGCGAACCCGACATCAAAAAAGAGGGTAAGGTAAACGATTTGTTGAAAACAGGTCAACGGATTTTGGTGCAGGTAGCCAAAGAGCCCATATCGTCGAAAGGGCCGCGGCTGACTTCTGAATTGTCGATTGCCGGCAGAAACATGGTGTTGCTGCCTTTCAGCGATAGAATTTCCATTTCGCAGAAGATAAAGACAAACGAAGAAAAAAACCGCCTGAAGAAACTGATTTCCAGCATTCGTCCGCGAAACTACGGAGTTATTGTTCGCACCGCCGCCGAAGGGAAAATGGTGGCCGAACTCGATCAGGAATTGAAAAAGCTCATGGAAAGGTGGGAGTCTACCTTCCCGAAACAGAAACGGCTCAATGCACCCGCATTGGTAATGAGCGAAATAGATCGTACGACTTCCTTGATAAGGGACATTTATCACACCGATTTCAACAGCATCATTGTTAACGACCAAGCCGTTTCGGAAGAAGTGGCCGACTATTTGGCGCTGATCGATCCGGAAAAACGCAAATTAGTGAAATTATACAAGGGGAAGGCTCCCATTTTCGAACATTTTGGCGTAGACAAGCAAGTGAAAGGTTCCTTTGGAAAAACCGTATCGTTTCGTAGTGGCGCCTATCTAATTATCGAACACACGGAAGCGTTTCATGTTATCGATGTCAACAGCGGCAACCGTACAAAATCGGGTCTCGATCAGGAAAACAGTGCACTGGAAGTTAACCTTGCCGCCTGCGAAGAGATTGCGCGCCAACTCCGTTTGCGGGATATGGGCGGAATAATTGTCATCGATTTTATCGACATGCATTCGCCTTCCAACCGAACCAAGGTTTACGAGTACATGAAAGAGCTGATGAGCGCCGACAGGACAAAGCACAATATTCTTCCCCTGAGCAAATTTTGCCTGATGCAGATAACACGGCAAAGGGTGCGCCCCGAAGAACATGTGGAAACAGCCGAAATTTGCCCCGTATGTAAAGGTTCCGGGAAAATTACTCCCACAATTTTGTTTGCCGACGAACTGGATCACAAAGTGGAATACATCTTAAAAGACTTGAACAAATCGAGCCTTACCATGATTGTACATCCCTATCTGGCAGCATATTTCACCAAAGGTCCAATCTCAATTCGCGTAAAATGGTTTTTTAAATTTTTTAGATGGGTGCGCGTTAAAACCAATCCTGCATTCAGCCTGTTGGAATATAAATTTCTGGATGAAAATAACGAAACAATAATCATTTAGTATTGTGTCATTTTCCGGAAACAGGCAACAAAGATGCAAAGCGAACTCATAAAATATCTTTCACAGTTCATAACAAAAGAGCGTTTCGAATTGCTTAAAAAAGTAATCGAGCAGCGCTCCCGATATCTTTCGGTAGTTTTGGAGGATATATACCAGTCGCACAATGCGAGCGCGGTGTTGCGCACTTGCGACTGTTTCGGTATACAGGATGTTCATGTGATTGAAAATCAGAATATTTTCACACTGAATCCGCGTGTTGTGCAGGGCGCCTCGAAATGGCTCAACCTCCAATATTACAATTCGGAAAAAAACAATTCGGCTACCGCCTTGAAACATTTACGTTCGCAGGGATATCGCATTGTGGCAACCGTTCCCGACCCCAAAGCCGTGCCGCTGAGTGATTTCGATTTGAACAAGGGAAAAACAGCGCTTGTTTTCGGCTCCGAAAAACCCGGGATATCAGGTTCTGTTGTGGATTTGGCCGACGAATTTATCACCATCCCGATGTGTGGTTTCACGGAAAGCCTGAACATATCGGTGTCGGCGGCAGTGATAGTTAGCCGATTGATGGAAAAATTACGGGATTCCGAAATTGTCTGGCAAATGAATGAAAATGAAAAAAATGATATGATTATCAGTTGGTTACGGAAAAATATAAAACAATGCGACCTTTTGGAAAAACGTTTTGAAGAAGGAGTCAGAGGTGATAAATGATATTGGAAATGAAAAAATTGGCGTAAAATTGGATTTATCGGTCTTCTTTTGAAAACCAATTCGATTTTAGTCTGCTGGTTTGTAAATTCTGAATTATTGAGATGATTGACACAGAAGTTGTTGAATTATTGATATGAGCAAAATTGTTGTGGGCTTGTCGGGAGGCGTCGATTCAAGTGTTGCCGCATACCTGCTGAAAGAGCAGGGGCACGAGGTGATCGGGCTGTTCATGGTAAACTGGCATGATCGAACGGGCGCTTTTACCAGTGCATGCACTTGGGAAGACGACGCGCTGATTGCCCGCATGGTTGCAAAAAAACTGGGAATACCTTTCCACATTATCGATTTGAGCGAACACTACAAAAAACGCGTTATTGACTACATGTTTGCCGAATATGAAGCGGGACGCACACCCAATCCCGACATTCTTTGCAACCGCGAAATAAAGTTTGGGCCGTTTTTGAAGAAGGCTTTTGAAATTGGCGGGGATTTTGTTGCTACCGGGCATTTTTGCAGAGTGAGTGAAGGGAAATTGTTAAAGGGTGTGGATTCAAGCAAAGACCAGAGTTATTTTTTGTGCGGACTTTCGAAAGAACAACTTTCCAGAGTAATGTTCCCGGTGGGTGGACTTTTAAAGTCGCAGGTTCGGGAGATTGCGGCGGCGGCGGGACTTGTGACAGCCGAAAAAAAAGACAGCACGGGGATATG
>WRIQ01000216.1 GCA_009782655.1 Prolixibacteraceae bacterium | reverse complement strand
AGCCAGTGTCCTGCATCTTGAATATTGATGAATCGGGCGGCGGGATAAAGTTTTAATATCTCCTGTATATCGCTGTCGTCGATATAAGACGAATTTTCTCCGCGTATGAAAGTAACCGGATATTTGTCCATTGGCGCGAACATTTTTAAATCCGAAAAATTGACATCGCTGACAATTGCAGTAATGTAGTTAATCAAAGCATCCACATTTATTTTCCACCGGAGGTGATTGCCATTTGCGCCAAACGCTGTGTTTTTTGCGATGAACCCGACCATATTTTTGTCATTCATCTGTAGCGTCAACATTTCTACCAACTGTTGACGGCTTTTTATGGAGGATAAATCAAGCAATTGCATTGTTGATAAAACCTGACGGTGAATTTCATGCTGGTTTTGTGCGGGCGCTTTCAGGTAGTTTTTGGGAGCGATGTCGGCAACAATCAGTTTTTCTGTTTTTTCGGGATGACGGGCGGCAAAGTACATCGCTGTTTTTCCTCCCATGCTATGGCCGAGAACCGTTGCCGAGTCGATCTTCATGTGGGAGAAAAAATCGAACAGGTCGTCGGCCATGGCGGAGTAGCTATTGTCAGGGTGATGCGGCGAGCGTCCGTGGTTACGCTGGTCGATGCAATATACTGTATAAAAGGGCGCCAGTTTTTTCGAAATGGAGAACCAATTGTCGGACGAGCCATATAATCCGTGTATGATAATCAGCGGTTTGCCAGTTCCTTCTTTTCTGAAAAACAGTTCCATGCGTTGCTCTATTCTAAAACGGATAAAACAAAAAATCGGAGAATCTGACTATGACAGGCATAGCAGATATTTTTGAATGGTTGTTTCCAAACCGAAGTAAAGCGCGTCGGAGATGAGTGCATGCCCGATTGAAACTTCTTTTAGGAAAGGAATGCACTGCACCAGAAACCGCAGGTTATCGAGATTCAGATCATGCCCTGCATTCACTTCCATGCCCAATTCTTTTGCGGCGTTGGCTGCTGCTACAAATGGTGCCACGGCTCTTTCAGCATTTGAATGGTACAAAGTAGCGTAAGGCTCGGTGTAAAGTTCCACCCTGTTTGTTTTTGTGAGCGCGGCGTATTCAACCATTTCAGGATTGGGATCGACAAATATCGACGTTCGGATGCTGTTTTCCTGTAAGCGGCTCACAATATCGCTCAGAAAAGAGAGATGTTTCCGGGTGTCCCAGCCGTGGTTGCTGGTTAATTGATTGGGCGAATCGGGTACAAGGGTAACTTGGTCGGCCTTTACGGCGATGGTCAAATCGAGAAAATCGCCCGAAGGATACCCTTCAATGTTAAATTCCGTAGTGATGACAGGCTTTAAATCCAGTACATCCTGCCGGGTTATGTGTCGCTCGTCGGGTCGTGGGTGAACGGTTATTCCTTGTGCGCCAAATCGTTGACAATCTTTGGCAATTCCTGCAACATGGGGCGTATTGCCGCCCCGCGCATTACGCAATGTTGCAATTTTATTTATATTTACGCTCAATTTTGTCATATTTCCGTATAAAAACGGGCGGCAAGTTACGATTTTATAAGTGACAGGATTAAAACTGTAAATTGAAAATTTTGTTTGCAAAAGATTTGATAACAGAACAAGTGCCGACGCTGAGCCCGGACGATACGGGACAGACCGCACTGAACTGGATGGATATGTTTAAAATATCTCATTTGCCGGTTGTCAAAGATTCCGAATATATGGGACTGATTTCCGACAAATATATCTACGACAATAACCTGCCGGATACTCCCCTCGAAGGCCACCTTTCGAGACTCGACACGCTTTGTGTAACTGGGAATCAACATATATATGAAACGGCGTCGGCGATGTTTCAATCGGGAACAACGGTTTTGCCAGTGGCGACGCAGGAGAAAACCTACGAGGGGGCGCTGACGATCAATGCTGTTTTCAGAGGCCTTGCGGGTATGCTGTCGCTCAACGAATCGGGAGGCATTGTTGTGCTTCGCGTCCCCGAATACAGCTATTCGTTAAGTCAGATTGGGCGGATTGTCGAAGAAAATGATGTGCGGATACTCAGTTTGAATATATTCAAACCCGTCGATTCCAATATGCTGAATATCACCATGAAACTAAACAAAATAGAATTGTTGCCCATTTTGCGATCCTTCGAGCGGCTCGGTTACCAGATTGCCGTAGCCATATTAGATAATTCAGTTGTTCACGATTTATATGAAAACAGGTTCGAGCATTTTCTCCGATATATGAATTATTAAAAAACAAAATCAATGAAAGTTGCAGTATTCGGAACATCGGTAAATGGTAAATTTTTGCCTACGCTGAAAGATTTTTTTCGCTTTTTCGACGACCATAAAATTGAGGTTCACATTTACCGCCCATTATACGCTTTTTTGATTTCCGAGCTGGATTATAAACCCGAGGTCTGCGATTTTTTTGAGTCTCATGTCGACTTCGACGATTCGGTAAGTTATATTTTCAGCGTGGGCGGCGACGGAACATTCTTGCAGTCGTTTTTAAACACGCGGAGCTATGACATACCGTTAGTGGGCGTCAACAGCGGACGGCTCGGATTTCTGGCCGATATTTCGCCCCAATACATTCACGAAGCGCTGACCTGCATTTTTCAGGGAAAATACAACATTTTGGAACGCACGGTTTTGGAAGTAGAACTGAACGGCTCTCCCAATTATGAGTTCAATTTCGCCTTGAACGAAATGACCGTTCTGAAAACTGACAGTTCCTCAATGATAAATATTAATTCGTGGATCAACGGGCAACGCCTGAATTCTGTTTGGGCCGACGGGCTGATTCTGGCAACGCCAACCGGCTCAACGGCATATTCGCTGAGCGTGGGCGGGCCCATTATTTCGCCCGACAGCGAAAATTTTGTCATCAACTTCATCGCGCCCCACAACCTCACCGTGCGCCCCATTGTATTTCCCGACAACAGCATTATCAACCTCAGAATTGAAGGTCGCGGAATACAGTATCTCACTTCGCTCGATTCGCGCTCCATGAGCGTCGACCTCGCAACCACCATAATAGTGAAAAAAGCAGGCTTCAAGCTGAAAACACTGCACCTTTTCGACCATGATTTCTATCAGACGCTGCGCAGCAAATTGATGTGGGGAATCGACAACCGCAATTAATAAATTTTCAAGGGTTAACAATTTTTAACCGCAGTTAGGGTTTTATAAGGGCATACAAGTATGGTAGTTCTTAAAATATATTACTTTTGTACCGCTTTCGGGTGGGTGTTATCCCGAAACAGTATAT
>WRIQ01000215.1 GCA_009782655.1 Prolixibacteraceae bacterium | reverse complement strand
GCTATGATATTGATGGTTTTTGCCGCGCCGATCCCTTTAAACTGATAAAAAAAGTCGGCATTTTCTCGCCCCAGATCGTCAAGGTCGTTGTCGATGGCATTCAGAATTCGTTTCGACAATTCGAGGGCTGTTTCGTCCTTGTTGCCCGAGCCGATGATAATGGCTATCAACTCGGCGTCGGTGAGTGTGCGCTGTCCGTTGGCAAGCAATTTTTCACGCGGACGATCTTCAACAGCCCAATCTTTGATTTTCAGTTTTTGTCCCGTGTTCATCATTCTCCTGCAAATTTTCACGAAAATACATAAGAATTGTAAATATTTACCACTTTTATGTAATCTTGCGTCGTTTCCATAAAAAAAGCCCCTCCTTTTCGTGGAGAGGCCTTTTTCTGTCTCTTATGAAATTGTCGCCTTTACATCTTGTTGATTTGCAAAGCCAGCTTCGATTTCAAATTCGATGCTTTGTTCTTATGAATCACATTTCTTTTTGCAAGTTTGTCAATCATGGAAACCACGCCGGGATACATTTTCAACGCTTCATCCTTGTCTTCGGTATGACGTAATTTTTTGATTGCATTACGGGTTGTCCTTGCGTAATACTTGTTGTGCAATCTTCTTTTTTCGATTTGCCTGATTCTTTTTAATGCTGACTTATGATTTGCCATTTCAATATTTTTTTAAAAGATGCAGTCCGTAGGGGATTCGAACCCCTATGGCAAGAATGAAAATCTTGAATCCTAACCCTTAGATGAACGGACCTTTTATTTCCCTTTATTTTGGGAGCGCAAAAGTATAATTTATTTGCGCATTTGCAAAATTTACGAGAACTTTTCGCCTAAAATCGCGATTTTCTTGACTGTAAAACCGCTTCCAATTTTGGCGCTGCAAAGAAAGACAAGTTTTTTGTAAATTACAACAGGGTTCGGGAAATTTTTCGCTGTCTTAAAATTGAGTTAACGCCACTCCACAATTTTGCCGCGTCCGGGATTAAGTAATTCAGTTGGTACGGCCTTCTTCACTTCCTGTGCGAGCAATGCTATCTGCTTATTCTTAGCAAAATGGCGCATGTGCACAAGGCTCACTTCCCGCAATGGTTTGAAATCGGCGAACGACAGCACATTTTCCCGTCTCCGCTCCGACATGGTGATTTTTGCCAGCTCCGGAACCAGTGTGATGCCGCCCTCGATATCGACGATGTTCATCAGCGTTTCCAGTGCGCCGACTTCGAATTGAAACGGAAGATTTGCACCTGAATTTTCGTCTTTCACAGAGGCGAAAGAACAGAGGTTAATAACCTGATCGCGAAAGCAGTGCCCGTCGCTGAGCAGCCAAATGTCGGGAGTAGCCACGTCGGCCAATGTGATTTCGCTTTTTTGGTGCAGCGAATGATTTTTGTTGGCATAGACGAGCATCTCTTCGTAGAAAACTGGTTTTTCAACAATTTTATCCTCTTTGAGCGGCGTAACCAAAATGCCTACATCGAGAAGCCCTTTGCCGAGCATCTCAACAATTTCCATGGTGGTAACTTCTTCAACTTTGAGGACGATATGCGGCCACGACCTTTTATAGTTGCCGATGAAAAGCGGCAGAAGATAGGGCGCCAGCGTGGGAATAACACCGATTCGCAACACACCCGAAACCTCGTCTTTATATTCTTTGATAACACTGTTCAACGATTCGGCTTCGGCGAGGATTATCCGCGCCTGCTCAATCAAATGTTGCCCGATTGTCGTAGTTATCAGTGGTTGCCGCGTCCGGTCGAAAACAACAACTGCCAAATCCTCTTCAAATTTCTTTATTTGCATGGAAAGCGTGGGTTGTGTCACAAAGCAACTTTCGGCGGCTTTACCGAAATGCCGGTAGGTGTCAACAGCAACTAAATATTCCAATTGTGTAAGCGTAAACATAACGTCAATTTTTTAAAAGTCTCTAAAAATAACATTTTTTTAGCTTTTACGAAACAGGCTTCAAAAAAGAACACTAAGTGAATTATGAATTATGCAATTTTTTCTCAATTCTCAATTATTAAATCTGTGTGCCAAAATCCTTTGAACCTTGCGGTAAAAGATTTTTGCTTTTGAGACAGCGCCATGCGTTCAGCTTTCGCTATATTTGCAAAAAAATAAATTTTGAGCTTCGTTTTCGTCATCAAAAAGCTATATGATTATGAATAAATACTTTACATTGTTTGTCTCCATTTTTTTTCTGATTTTCCAAGGATGTGGCCCGTCGGACGAGGAATTGGCGCGTAAAAAATTGGATCGCGCACGTATGCTGTTGCAGCAAAACGATACGGCAAATGCTTTGCTGCAAATCGACAGTATTGCAGGGGTTTACCCTAAAGCGCAATATTCCATTAATGCGGCAAAAAATCTGAAAAAGGAAATTCTGTGGGAAATGCTCCAGCAAAAAGGGACGGAACTCGACTCAACAAATGCGCAGATTCCGTTGCTTGAAAAAAATTTCAACAGGGAAAAAACCGAATATGACCGCTATGCGCTATATATCCACAAGCGGCAAACTTTTGATCGTTCGTGGAAACGTTCTTATATTCAGGTGGTGGTGAACGAAAAAGGCGACATCTCGCTGATTAGCAACTACAACGGGACGGAATGGCTCAACCATGTAGCATTGCGCGTGTATGACAAAGATTTGAGCGCCCGGACAGATACCGTGAAACTCGACGAACCCGACAGCCACCGTAGCGATTTCCTCGATTCGAAATGGGAAAAAGTTACCTTTCGCAATGGTCGCGACAATGGCGTCATTCAGTTTATTGCCGACAATGCCAACCTGAAACTAAAAGCGGTTTTCATGGGGAAACAATATTATTACATTGTGCTGGAGGATTACGATAAAAAAGCGGCTGCCGAAGCGTTGGCGCTTTCGGGAGCGCTGAAAAAATGCATCGAAATTGAGAATGAGATCAAACAATTGCAGGCCAAATTGAACCAGGTTAATTGATTATCGGCCTTCAGGTTTCTTCGGGAATCATTCCTGCCACCTCGCTGTTTCAATCAGGTGCAATATGTCGGGGATGAGAAAATCGATGACCGGGCGCAACGAATCGATATTGGGAATGTCGCGGATATAGAGCGCTCCACGCAGAAAATGGCGCGTACTGTCGGTAAGGTAAAATTGCATGGGCGAAGCGGCATTTCCGGCAATGGTATAAATGGTGCCGTATACCTTGTTCTCCGGATTTAAGAAAAGTTTTGCATCAATGGCCGATGCTTTTTGCGTATGCCTGTACGTCAGCTCGTGCGATTCTTCCGTA
>WRIQ01000214.1 GCA_009782655.1 Prolixibacteraceae bacterium | reverse complement strand
GACAACTTTCAAGCCGTTTGGTTGCCTGCGCCGGAAATGTTTGACACTCACACATTTCGCGAGATGGAGATGACAAAAAAAGAGGTGTCGGGCGAGATGAAAAAAGATTTGGATAATATTGTCTTTCAGGCAAAAACGCCCCATACGGAGATTGCTTACGGATATTCACTCGGCGAACAGCAACGCAAACATATCCATGTTGGAAAAGGCTCAAAAAACGGTGAGGTAGAGTTTTTTCTGCACTTGGTAGAAAGCGGAATAAACGACATAGACATTACCATTCATGGTTTTGCACCGCTAAACGGCAACTGTTTCCGCTACAATGAAAAAGGTTATGAGTTTGAAGTGGCTGTTTACAACGGTTTTATAACAGTGAAAACCATTTCAGGCGATTTGGATGGAGTGAAAGCCGACGGCGTTTATCCGGCGCCGGAAGGGATGGTAATTGGAGTTGGAGTTTAGCTTGCATGATAAATACTTTTTGATAAAACACTGATCTGGGTTTTACGACTGAGCCCTTTTTCATTTGTATAAAAAACGGCTGTGAACCTTCCTCTAAATCATGCTGGCATGAAGGATTCATAAAAAACCCCCGGCATCAATACACCGGGGGTACAACTAAACCTAACTAAACCAAACTTATGAAAAAACAGCACTGGGCTGATGAAGTCAAACTTTAATAATGGAACAACAGAACATTAAAATTGTTTTCATGACTTTATTTGTCACTCGTGAGATTGATGTCTGTCAATTTCCATGCCAAAAAATTATGAACTTAATAATTATCGATGCAAAAGTAGATATTTTTTCTTAAAAAATCCTGTGTCACCTGTGTTTTTTCTGGACATTAATAATTATTAACAAATTAATGATGTATTGGCAGACCAAAAATTATTTTGAAATTTTGTCGGCAGGAAACGGGCACATGAACACATCTCAAATATTTATTTAGTGTGAACAACCATGTTACTGCTTTAAAGCTAAATCATTCAAGTTCCAAATTTTCGATATATTTGCACAAGTTTTCTTAAAATGTTGATTACAATTTAAAAACGGCCGTATTTTTTTGAAAATAGCGTCATAGCTTTTTCGTGGAAAGGTTCGGTAAAATTCTGATGAAATGTCAGTTACAAATTTCAAGGAGAAATATTGATAGATGGATAGAATAAGAAATTTTTGTATCATTGCGCATATAGATCACGGCAAAAGTACGCTGGCCGACAGGCTGTTACAATTCACAAACACCGTTTCGGAACGCGACATGCACGATCAGGTGCTTGACAGCATGGAATTGGAACAGGAGCGCGGCATCACCATAAAAAGCCATGCCATCCAGATGGAGTACGAATATGAGGGCGAAAAATACCGGCTCAACCTGATAGATACGCCCGGACACGTCGATTTTAGCTACGAAGTTTCGCGTTCCATTGCTGCTTGTGAAGGCGCTTTACTCATCATTGACGCCACGCAGGGAATTCAGGCTCAAACCATTTCGAACCTCTATCTGGCGCTCGAAAACAACCTCGAAATTATTCCCGTGATGAATAAAATGGACATGGAAACTGCCATGCCCGACATTGTTTCGGAACAAATCATCGATTTAATTGGCTGCCGACGTGAAGATATTATTGAGGCGAGCGGAAAAACCGGCATGGGCGTTGAGACTATCCTCGAGCGCATTATCAGCGATATCCCTGCGCCCGAAGGCGATCCCGAAGCACCCTTGCAGGCGCTTATCTTCGACTCGGTTTTCAATACCTACCGCGGCGTAATCGCCTATTTCAAAATTGTGAACGGACGAATCCGCAAAAACGATTTGGTAAAGTTTGTCGCAACGAAAAAAGAGTATTATGCTGAAGAAGTGGGAATCCTGTGTTTGGCGCTCGCACCAAGAGATGAGCTCAGCGCTGGCGATGTGGGTTATATTATTTCGGGAATAAAAACCGCCCGCGAGGTAAAAGTCGGCGATACGATAACCCACGTGAAACGCCCTTGCAGCAAAGCAATAGAAGGTTTTGAGGAGGTGAAACCGATGGTTTTCGCCGGCGTCTATCCCATCGATGCGGATGATTACGAAGACTTGAGAAACGCTATGGACAAGCTCCAGCTCAATGACGCTTCGCTCACATTTGAGCCCGAATCGTCGGCGGCTTTGGGTTTTGGCTTCCGCTGTGGTTTTCTGGGATTGTTGCACATGGAGATTATTCAGGAACGCCTCGACCGCGAATTTGACATGAACGTCATCACCACCGTACCCAACGTTTCGTACAAAATAAAACTCACAAGCGGTGAAACCATCGACGTTTACAATCCGTCGGGGATGCCGGCGTCAACAATGATAGATTCTATCGAAGAACCATATATAAAAGCAAATATTATAACAACGTCGGAATATATCGGCTCGATTATGACACTCTGTCTGGAAAAAAGAGGAACATTACTCAGCCAAAGTTATCTCACTGCCGAAAGGGCGGAGCTTATTTTCGACCTTCCGCTGGGCGAAATTGTCTTTGATTTTTATGATAAACTGAAGAGCATTTCGCGCGGCTACGCTTCGTTCGATTATCATCCAAATGGCTGGCGCGAATCGAAACTTATCAAACTTGATGTTTTGTTAAACGGCGAAGCAGTCGATGCTCTCTCTACCCTCACGCACTTTGACAATGCTTACACGCTTGGCAAGCGGATGTGCGAAAAATTAAAAGAACTAATTCCGCGCCAACAATTTGACGTGGCAATTCAGGCAGCTATTGGCGCAAAAATCATATCCCGAGAAACAATTAAAGCGGTGCGCAAAGACGTTACCGCGAAGTGCTACGGTGGCGACATTTCGCGTAAACGCAAACTGCTCGAAAAACAGAAAAAAGGGAAAAAACGCATGAAACAAATCGGTTCTGTAGAAGTACCGCAAAAGGCGTTTTTGGAGGTTTTGAAATTGGATTAATTACAAACCGTATACTGCATTTTTTACATATTCTGCCCATTCAGCCGGAGTTTTCGACTTATTGAAAGTTTGCCACGGAATGGGTTTTTCTATTTTGATGGTGAAAGAATGATTGCGATGCTTAAACAATTCGCTTGGCAAAAGCATGAGCTCGATATTAGGTAAGCCGATTCTCTTGCGAAAATTAGCCAACCAATAGAAAAATTTTGAATTGTGTCCAAAAAAATGAATGGGCACTACATCGCGTTGAAACTGAACGGTTTTGGAAATAAAATTTTTCTTCCATTCCAAGTCGCGGATTACTTTTCCTTGCTTACGCGAAACCATTCCGGCA
>WRIQ01000213.1 GCA_009782655.1 Prolixibacteraceae bacterium | reverse complement strand
GCCGAATTGTACATTATGACGCTCAACTACCGCGATGAAAAAAACAATCCGCAACATGAAAATCCGGTAGTTCTATCGCTTCCCGAAAATATTGATTTGGAGGGTAAACGCGTTCTTTTGGTTGACGATGTTTCGGTATCCGGAAAAACGCTGGATGCTGCTCTCGCCCTGCTGCAAGATTGCGAAGCAGCTACTTTTACGATGAAAGGAAAAGCCGATTACGTACTTTTTCCCGAAATTAAGGAGTGTGTAAAATGGCCTTGGAAATAACAACCGTTTGAATGAATTATTTCAAACCCCATCGCTTTGCCAAGGAATGGGGCTTGAAATAATTTTAGACTACAACTTAATGACTTCGCTTCCGGCAAGAAGGAAAGCTCCTGTTCCGTATACTTCCCAGCTTTCAGCCGAAAAGTTCTTTCTGGGGTCAGCGCCAATGGGTTGCACCCACCCCATCCCCCCGCTGGGTTGAATAAGCAAATTGAGGCCAATCCACGCTTTCCTGACAACAGGCAGATAAGTCGACTTGTCGAGCAATCCGTTGTTTATTCCCCAAGCCAGTGCATAACAGAAAAATCCGGAGCCGCTGGCTTCGCCGCCGGGGTATGAGTCCGGATCGAGAAGGCTTGCCCGCCAAAGCCCGTCGGGCTGTTGCAGGGAAGCTATTCTTGCGGCCATTTCCTTGAAATTTTGCTCATAAAAAGCTCTGTTTTTGTAATTTTTGGGCAGCTCATCCATCACTTTGGCTAAACCTGCCAAAACCCAACCATTGCCGCGCGACCAAAAAATCTTCTCTCCGTTTGCCTCTTTCCTTACTTGTATTTCCGGTTCGTTCCACTTATAATTCATATCGCGTGCGTAGAGGCGCTCTTCCTTGTCGTATAGAAAATTATAGCACTCCATGAAAAGGCTGTCGGTCAGCTCAAAATATTTCGGTTCTTTCAGCGTTACGCCCAATTTCACAAATGCGGGGGGCGCCATAAACAGAGCGTCGCACCACCACCATGTAATTTTTTCGATGCCTTTTGTATTGAAGGGCGTCGCCATAAATTTCCCCAGCATCTCGGTAAAAGGTTCTATCATCTCTTTTTTTCCTTCCACTCGATATAAATCCACATAGGTTTGGCAAATGGCATGATCGTCGGCATGATGAAGGCGTGTACCGGGTTTCCATTCGTTGCTTTCCCCCATAGTATTCATGGCTTTCATAAGTTTGGGCGATTTCGTGGTTTCCCAAGCTGCAAATATGCCGGAATAAAAAGCGCCGTTAGTCCAATCGGTAAGTTTATGGCGCGGATTTTCGAGTTGCCATTCGGCAGCTTTCAACATGGTTTTTTTAATATTGGAGCGCTTGAGAAACTGCTTCTCCTGTTTTTTTGTTTCTCCTCCTGAAGCAGTCGCGAAGACCGCCAACAACATAACTGTAATAAAAAAATACTTCATTTTAATTATAAATTTTATTATTTATTCGGCCGGGCAAGCATGATGCCCGAATTTGACTTATTGGTCGAAAGATAATCCTGAAGGGTTTCGTCGGTTACTACCACTTTTTTTTCGCGCGAGCTGGCGTGAATCATTTTCACCTTCAGCCCTTCCTTGAAAATGATACCGGTGTGCGATACATCGAGGCCGTCGATATGGGTTGTGAGGCCGATGATATCGCCGTCTTTATAGTAGTTCTCGTAATCGGGAACTTTGTCTTTGGGAATATACCAGCTCATGCGATGTGTGATACTGTCTTCCCGAGAAGCGATAACCTCAATCAATTCCGGATTCTCCATTAAAACTTTATAACTTTCGGGATGATGGCTCATAAAATTTACCCTGTTGGGGTACAGAATGTGGGCAATATCCCTCGATATGTCTTTCACCGTTTTCTTTTCGTCGTTATCATAAATCCAGTCGCTGAAATAGTGAAGCCTCGAAGCATACCCCTCGCGCAGCCCTTGCCGATAGCGAATAAATTCGAGTTCTTTTACAAATTTGTCGAAATCTGGATTTTTATGCTGGACAGTGCGTGCCAAGGCAAGCGAATTTTCCACCAGCGTAGTACAGTCCATTTCTCTCAGGTTAACAACCATTTTCTCTTCCGAGCCGGTTTCAAGCGTATGAGCTACATAGGGCGCATCAAGGAAACAGGTCGCTGCTTTCAGGGTCAGCATACCGATGTTCAGCTTTTTGTCTTCCTCCAGTTCTTTTATGATTCTCATCGTAATGACACTGTCTTCCTGAGTATAAACAAGAGCGGCGTTTTTGTGCACAGCGGTATTCTGTTTATGTTGGCATGCAGCAAACAAGCCCAGACAAATCCATAACCAAATCATTCTTTCCATAATTCCGGCAACAAAATGTAAATATACAATTGAGGTGCAACCATCGGCATTTCAAAAAATCTCCGTTTATTCAACTGTAAAGTTACTATTTCCTGCAAATTAAACAATCACTAAATCCGTCAAAAGTTTGATGTATATATCAATTCCCGAAAGAATCTCCGATTTGAATATATATTCATTGGCTGTGTGAGAGCGCGCCGAATCGCCGGGGCCTATTTTCACCGAGGGCCAGGGCATAATTGCCTGATCGGATGTGGTGGGCGAGCCGTAACGGGAAATGCCAAGCGCCTCTGCCCTACGTACGATGGGATGTTTCAACGCTATCCCCGAAGAATTTAGCCTGAAAGAGCGCGGATTAACCTCCGCGTCGAGACTGCTTTCGATAATGTCAAATATTTCTTTATTGGTATAAAATTCGTTGAATCGCACATCTACAACAAAATGGCATACATCGGGAATCACATTGTGCTGGGTTCCGGCATTCACCTGTGTTACAGTAGTTTTAACTTTCCCCAGCACAGGCGACACTCTTTCGAACTCCATTTTCCGTAGTTTTTCAATCTCCCCGATAGCTTTGTAGATGGCATTCTCACCTTCATCGCGAGCGGCGTGGCCTGATTTTCCGTGAACTTTGCAGTCAAGTACGAGCAATCCCCGTTCGGCAACAGCAAGTTGCATCTGCGTGGGTTCACCCACAATGGCCAAATCGATGGCAGGCAATTCGTTTTTTAACGATTCAACGCCTCTCATTCCCGAAATCTCTTCTTCGGCAGTTGCCGCATAAATCAAGTTGAAAGGCAGGTTTTCATCGTCATAAAAATGGATAAAAACAGCCAGCAGAGAAACAACCGAAGCACCGGCGTCGTTGCTTCCCAATCCGGTAATACGGCCGTTCTCTTCGATGGCGCAACAAGGATCATGCTCCCAGCCTTGCGCAGGCTTAACCGTATCGATATGCGAATTGAGTAAAATGACAGGCT
>WRIQ01000212.1 GCA_009782655.1 Prolixibacteraceae bacterium | reverse complement strand
CACAGGCCCGCTACACATGGGAGGCGTCCGCACAGCGCTTTTTAATTATCTGTTTGCCCGCAAAAATGGCGGCGATTTCCTGCTTCGCATCGAAGACACAGACCAAACACGCTATGTACCCGGCGCCGAACAGTATATCATCGACAGCCTGCGATGGTGTGGCCTTCTTCCCGACGAAGGTCCGGGATTCGGCGGCAATTTCGGGCCCTATCGCCAAAGCGAGCGAAAAGAGATTTATGCTCGCCATGCTAACCAGTTGATCGACTCAGGATGTGCATATTATGCTTTCGATACGCCCGAAGAACTCGACCGGCTGCGCACACAAGCCGAAGCTGAGGGCAGAGCTTTTGCTTACGGACCGGCAACGCGTATGCAATTGCATAATTCATTGTCGCTTCCGGCCGCCAAAGTTCAGTCGATGATTGACGCCGGCGAGCCCTTTGCCGTGCGCTTCAAAATGCCCGAATCGCTCAACGTCACAGGGGAAGACCTAATCCGCGGCAGCGTTACTTTCAACACCCACGAACTCGACGATAAAGTGCTTTTCAAATCCGACGGTATGCCGACCTATCATCTGGCCAATGTAGTCGACGACCACCTGATGGAAATCACGCACGTCATTCGCGGCGAAGAATGGTTGCCGTCCATGCCGCTGCATATTTTGCTCTACCGCGCATTCGGATGGGAAGATTCACGCCCGTACTTCGCCCATCTGCCGCTAATCCTAAAGCCGCAGGGTAAAGGCAAACTTAGCAAACGTGATGGCGACAAACTGGGATTTCCGGTTTTCCCGCTGCAATGGGAAGACCCTCAAACCGGCGACATCTCACGCGGGTATCGCGAATACGGGTATTTTCCTGAGGCGTTCCTCAACATGTTGGCGTTGCTGGGTTGGAATCCCGGCACGGAACAGGAAATATTCTCGCTGCCAGAAATGATCGACCTTTTCAGCCTCGACCGTGTTGTCAAATCCGGTTCGCGTTTCGACCCCGAAAAAGCGCAATGGTTCAACCGCGCTTATTTACAACAGAAATCGTCGCACGAACTGGCAAAGCTCTTTATGCCGATGCTGGAGTCGAAAAATATTGAAACAACGGAAGATAAGGTGGTTCCGGTTGTAGAAGAAATCAAAGACCGCTGCGATTTTGTGGCCGATATTTGGGACAACGGATTCTACTTTTTCGAAAGTCCAAAAAAATACGACGAAATAACAGTCGCAAAGCGTTGGAAACCTGAAACTTTCGGACAGCTAACGGCTATTGCAGCACTTTTTGAAACGGCCGTCGACTGGAAAGCCGTAGCCATTAAAGAAATTTTTTCGGCTTTTATGAACGAAAAAGGGTGGAATTTTGGCGCTGTGATGAATCCGCTACGATTGAGTCTTGTGGGGGGGAACATGGGCCCCGACCTTTTCCGCATCTGCGAACTGTTGGGGAAAGACGAAACCGTGGCGCGTATCAAAACGGCTGTCGATACAATAAAAATTTAGCTTATTTATGCTCATTGTAAAAAAATAGTTTTGTAATCAATACCGTCCCAAATAAATTTTCGATAGATGTTATATGTTGCTATTATTCAGTATATTATAGATAATTTTCAACGCAAATGGTTTGACAATTAAACACAATTGATTTTCAATTAGTTAGCTTATTGTTTGGGACGGAATTATTTTATAACAGTCTTTTTCCTCCTTCGAAGTATTGTTCATTTATATAGGCTCCATTGTTAAATTATACAAAAAACTGTCTTTGCACCCATAATCATTAACAAAACAATTATTATGGATCGTAAGGTAAAGCAACTTGAAAATTACACCACCGAACAGGTTGAGATGCTCTTTGAAAGTGATGAAAATAACATTGTGGGAGTAAAAATGTATGCCATCTTACGTCGAACTCACGCGGAAAGTTTAAATTTGTTGCCGGAACACAAAAAAAAATGAACAAACTGGCAGTTATAGCTTTAGGTGGGAACGCCCTTTTGCGCGAAGACGAGAATGGAACCATTGAGGAGCAGGAAAAAAATGCCGCCGCCACGGTCGAAAATCTGATTTTCCTGTTGAACGACGGCTACCATCTGGTGATAACGCACGGCAACGGCCCGCAAATAGGCAATATCCTGATGCGCAACGACGCAGGTGAAACGCTCTACGACATAGCGTCCATGCCGCTCGATATTTGCGTAGCCGACACGCAGGGAGGCATCGGCTACATGATAGAACGCATTCTTCGCAATGTTATGAACCGCCATGGAATCAGCAGAAACGTGGTGACGCTTTCCACCATGATGGTGGTCGACCCGTTCGATCCTGCGTTCCGGAATCCGGAAAAACGAATCGGGAAAATCTATTCTGGGGAGGAGGCCGCCGCGCTCATGCAGAAAAAAAGCTGGGTGTTCAAACCTTCGGGGAAGCAGAGCGGCGGTTTCCGGCGTGTGGTGGCCTAGCCGACGCCCGTTGAGGTGATGAACAAAACCATCGTCCGCGATTTGGCGCTGGACGGCAACATCGTCATAGCTGCCGGCGGAGGAGGAATACCCGTTTTTGTCGACGAGAACGGCAACGTGAGAACCCTCGACGCCGTAATCGACAAAGATCTGGCCTCGGCGCTGCTGGCGACGCAAATTGGCGCCGATGAACTGTATATTCTCACCGACGTGCCTTTTATTTTTAAGGATTTCGGTAAACCATCGCAGCAAAAGTTGGAATTTCTCGACTATGCCGACGCCCTGAAATACCTCGAACATGGAACCTTCGGCGAAGGCTCCATGGCGCCGAAAATCAAAGCCTGCCTTCGCTTCATCGAATCGGGCGGGAAAAAAGCGGTCATCACCGAATCGAAAAAACTGGCAGATAAAAATTACGGTTCGAAAATCACGCTCCATTATGAAGACGACAGGCGCTGAAAACACCTGAGGAATTGCCCGCTGTTTGGCAGCAAACCTGCCCAATACATAAATCTCAACAAAACTTCCGGACAGCTTCAATAATAAATTCACAACCGTTTCTTAATTTACAATTCAAATTTCGACGCAATTAATCATTTTTAATTACTTTTGGTAAACGAAATGAAAATGCACCCTGCTGACATTTCCGAAAGCAGCCTAACGCATTCGAAATTCGTTCATAGATAATTAATTAAGACAAATAATTAGTAATGAAAACAATATTTGGCCAGAGAAACATTCTATCGGTTCTCATCATTTTAGCATTTCATTTTTCCGTTCAGGGGCAGGATGTTGTAGCGTCCAATGCCAGAAAATTTGAGAGGATGCTCCGTTTGATCGATAATTTTTATGTGGATACTGCCAACATTGAAAAGTTGACG
>WRIQ01000211.1 GCA_009782655.1 Prolixibacteraceae bacterium | reverse complement strand
CGGCCGCCTACGTGGAGGAAAGGACATGGAGCGCGGACCAAAACTTTGAGCGCCAGCCTGATGGGAGCCTTATTCTAACCTTTCAGGCCCGGAGCCATTTGGAAGTTCTTTCCTGGGTTCTCGGCTTCGGGGCGCAGGCTGAGGTTCTTGCCCCTGATTGGTTGCGGGTGGAAATGCTTGCGGCAGTGAAGAATTTGGCCGGAGTTTATAAAATCTGAACAAGTCCTAAATGTCGTCTATCTTCAGCTTGAATCCGGAGTTATCCCGGTTTTCCGCTCGGCGGCCAGTATGATAGCCGCGGCCGCTTTGGCATCTTCCAAAGCGTAATGGTGCTTAAATTCGTGGCCAATGAGGCCGCAGATCACCGCCAAGCTGTAACCGCCCGGTGAGGCCCATGTCTGACGGGCCACCTGGCAGGAATCCAACCAGCGGCAATTGAGCCCGGTCAGTCCGTATTTGTCGAAAGCGCGAGTCAAAGCCCGTTTGTCGAACAGAGTGTGACAGACCACCACCTGTCCATTCAACCAAGCCAGCAGAGTTTCAGCCACTTCGGGCAATATCGGCGCTCCGGCCACGTCCGCCGCGGTCAGTCCGTGGACCTGAATATTGAAATAGCTGAATTCTTCTTCCGGATTAATCAGGCTCGTCCATTCTCGAATCAAGGTCCCATCTTTGTATGCGGCCAGACCAATCTGGCAGATAGAGCCTATGTCCGAGTTGGCGGTTTCCACATCCAAGGCCACAAAATCCATTTCAGCTATCCTCTTTCCGATTTGGTTTTTCAGCTAGTCTAGCCCACCTGCGTTCCAGATTCAAATAGGCTTGTAAGTAGTTTATTCTATAATGGCTAAACATACACATATTACAATCTGGAACGATGCTACTATATTATTGAACGGAAAGCATGAAACCCAGCCAACAACTTACATTTTGGAAGGAGATTGGTTATTGTGGATTTTACACAGAAACTTCAAGAAACAAACTGCTCCGCGATGGGACAGGAACAAACTCAAACTTTTCTCTTTAAGGATGCGAAAGGACAGGGCAAAAATATTCTGATCATCGGTCTGGGGTATTTCGGCTGCGAAGTCTTGAATTATCTTATCGACAGCGAAACCGAGGGTGTAGAATATCTCGCGCTCGATATAAGTCCGGAAATATTGAAACTGTACGGACATACTCCACACAGGTACGACAACCCGGAGGACGAAGAACATCATGCGTTGACGAGATGCCGAGCCCCTCATAAATTTTTCTTAGGAGGAAAGTCTATCGAAAAATTTCGCGCAGACTGGGAACTCCGGGAATCGTTAAAATCAGAAAAAAATTTCGCTTTAGTAAGAAAAGAAGAAAAAATTGATGATGAATGTGAGTACGACGATGAAAGTGAAATGACCTGGCTTGAAGAGCGGGCAAATGACTTTGGTGGTGAATTATTAGTAGGGCTGAATGCGGCGAAGGCCTCCGCCTCTCTTATCGAAAGCTACACAGCTGAGGCCGATATCGTTTTTGTCATTAGATATATGACAGATGCCAATCTCGGCGCCGCACCGGTTGTTTCCAGCATCGCGAAGAAAACAGGAGCGGTAGTTATTGAGTTCATGAGTTGTGATTCCCCTCCAATAGCGACATACCCTCCCCAAAGTGAATCAGCAAAAACTGTTTTCCGTATTATGATGGGATTACTTGTCAGTGTGGGGGATATTTACATAGAGCTCTTAGAAAAATCGAGAGGCCGCTTTCTTAAACCTGAAAAGAAAATTCGGCTGTTTATCCAGGGAATAACGGATATCTTTCGAAGGCCCGGCGAAATTTCTCTTGATTTTCAGGACTTCAAAGAAGTAATAGACAAAGGAGCGGACTTGGGTGTCGGCTTTGGAAAAGGCAGGAATAAAGTGAAAACGGGTATAAAAGCTGCAATAAAAAATTTCCCGAAAGATGCGAAAGCCAAGATGGTCCTTGTAAATTTTGTTACTGGGCCTGACACGACGCTGAGCAGTCTCACGAGCGCAATGGAAATACTCAACGACACAATTGACACGGACGCCAAGATTATATGGGGGCTCAGTGATGATGAAAGCATGAGAGACACCGCGCGGGTTACTGTCCTTATTGGCGATTGGATACAACAAGAGGTGAACGGCATCGTGTAGTTTGCTTTGACCGTAACCGCTGTAATGGCGTGGAGGTCACAAAGAAAGCCTGGGCTATGGCGGTAAAGTACAATTTAGAAACAGAAGTAGGACAACAGTACGTTTTTATGAAAAACTGGAGGCGAGAGGGTTTGAACGCGGAGCTTCTTCTCAGTGAAATTGGTTCTATATCAAAAAAATATGATTTGCTCTATCAAAAAACCGGAGGGTATTTTAATATTTTCGAAATAACGGACATTGCAACAGTCGAAACAGTAGTTTGCCGCGTCTTGTATGAATTGTTGTCTCCCAAAGGCAGCCATCACCAAGGAAATATTTATTTGAAGCTGTTTGTCGAACATGTTTTGAAAAAACATGTTTTGAAAATGGAAGAAATATCTGATGAAGAACTTCGTAATGCGTCGGTTTATCGTGAATTCTCAATAGACCAGTTGCGGCGGATTGATCTTGTCATTGAGACTGAGAAACACTTTATCCCCATTGAAGTAAAAATTTATGCGATTGAACAAAAAAATCAGTGCCAAGACTATTATCAGTACGCAAAAGATCGAATTCCTCAAAAAGAATCGAAACTATTCTACCTGACACGTTTCGGAGAACCTCCTTCAGAGTATAGCCGTGGCAATTTGAAAGAAGATGACGTAACAAATATCTCGTTTGAAAAAGATATTCTTGGTTGGCTTTCTCATTGCCTTAAAGAGACCATCAAGCTGGCCCCGATCCGCGAGGTGCTTCAACAATTCGTGGCTGCGATTCGCCGATTTACAAACCAAATGGAGGACGACAAAACTATGGAAATGAAAGAACTGTTGATGAAGTCGAGCGAAAATATGAGAAGTGCCGATGCTATCGAAAAAAGCCTTCGCGACAGCAAAATCGATATGCTGGAAAAATTATTGAGAGCAATCGAAGGAAGCATATCACAGAAAAAACTGCCCAATGAATACGACTATGAACACAACGATAAAAATTGCATTAAAAATTATTACTCTTCACGTAGACAATATCCTGCTATAAATTATTTATATAAAGAAAATGTAAAACCAGGCGCCGATAAAATAGATATATGGCTCAGAATTGAAATTGACGGGGAATATGGTGGTATCTATATTGGATTATACGTGGTTGAAAATGGTAAACCAGGTAAGCAGTCGAAGCATTTGCTGACATCCGA
>WRIQ01000210.1 GCA_009782655.1 Prolixibacteraceae bacterium | reverse complement strand
TTGGAAAACCAAATGTAGGAATTCTGATTTATTACAGAATTTTACAGGCGAAAATTTTTTCGCATAAACCTAAAAAGAATTACCTTTGATAATTCAAAAGGATTAAAAAAACAGATATCCCGATTTATCAGATGAAACGGAACATTTTTTATTTTTTTATGGAAATTCCGCAACGATGCATCTAATGAAACAGATATCATTGAAATTAGAAAATATGAAAAAACCTTATTTGTTCACTTTCTTCTCGTTTATATTGCTGACAGCGTCGGCACAGACACAATCGCCCGACCATTGGAAAAGAGTTGATGAACTGATTCAAAAACAGTTGCCCGAATCGGCAATGAAAGAAGTTGAAAATATCTTGGATGATGCCATCAGGGCAAACGATTTCAACGAAATTGTGAGAGCAAAAATTTATAAGATACGCCTCACCGCTGATGTCAATCCCGATGAAGCCACGGTGATGATTAAAGATTTTGAAACTTTTGCCCAATCGTACGGCAAACCCGAAGAAAAAGCGCTCTTGCATTCGATGCTCGCCGAGTTGTATGCCATGTTTTACAACGGACGGCAGTATACAATCGACCAGCGAACGCTCATCGAAGGCTATGTACCCGGCGATATTAATGAGTGGAGCAAGAATATTTTTTTCGAAAAGATTTCCGCAGAAGTGGCGCTGTCGCTCGAAGACGCTCCTCTGCTGCAAAAAAAAGATGTTTTGCTATTCGAACCGTTGCTCGAAAAAAAAGGTGAGAACCTCGAAGAATTGCAACTTACGTTGTTTGACTTTATCGCCCGTCGCGCCATAAATATTTTGACTTCGGTCAGCGCGGCCGCGCCCGTAAAAAATCCGCTGAACAGCAAAGATTATTTTGCGCCGGTTGAAGAGTTTGTCAAAATGAAACCCGGACAGCAATTCTACGAATCGGCCGAGAACAGGATTCTGGATGTCTACCGGCAGTTGCTGGCTTTCCGTTTGAGTGAAAACAATTTATCGGTGTTGATTTATTTCGATTTGTGGCGGCTCGATTATGTTCGCAATGCTTCTGAAAGTGTGCAGGCGGGAGAATTTTACCTGCAAGCATTGCAGAAAATGGAAAAACAATATGTTGATAATGAAGCGGTATTGGATATCGCCTATGGAATTGTCTTTTACTATTATTCGCAAAAAGATATCCCCGATTCCGGCAATGAATTTGCCAAATTGGCCTACGATAAAGCCGCGGAGAGCATCGAGCGCTTCCCCGGCTCCGAGCGAAATACAAAAATCGAAAATCTCATGTCGATTATTTCGCGAAAGCGTATAAATATTAGCAATCCTGCGGTAGCCAAGCCAGCATCCGAAATGATTATCAAGGTTACAACAACCAATATCAGAGAATTGAAAATTGATATCTACCGCGTAAAAGCAACTGCAAGACAATATTTTGAGTTTACGCGCAGCAACAACAGATATTATAGCGAGGATTATCCAGAGCGCACATTTGTGCGTTCGCAATCGTTGAAAATTGATCCTGACGAAAATTTTGGTGAAGTGGAAAGCGATTTGAAAATCAAAACGCCCGATTACGGAATTTATGAGTTTACCATCACCGAAAAAGGGAACACAAACAGTAGCGACAAAATTCAGGGTGGTTTCACGGTTTCTGATTTTGCTTACCTCGAACGTCAGAATGACGACGAAAATTCAAATATTTACGTGGTCGACAGAATAAGCGGGAAAACGATTGCGGATGTTGAGGTTCAGATTTCGACAATGGAATGGAAAGATAGGGGGTTTATAGTCAGGGACGAAATGAAATACAAATCGGACGAAAACGGGTTTGTCAGATTTCCCAAAAGAATGAATTCTTACATCTATTTCTTCTCAAAAGGCGACGATCGTTATTCTTCATCGCAATCGGGCAGCTATTTTATATCAGAGCAGAATTGGGGCCTCGAAGACCAAACCCAGATAGCATTATTTACCGACAGGTCGTTGTATCGTCCTGGGCAAACCGTTTATTTCAAGGGAGTTGCCTATAAAAATCGGGCACAAACGGTGGTTGGAAATGAGACTTTCGAAGTGTTGCTCATGAATGCGAATTATCAGGAAGTTTCAAAACAAACTTTGAGAACCAATGAATTTGGCTCTTTCAGCGGCGAATTTATACTTCCCGAAAGCGGACTCAATGGCGCGTATGAGATTCGCGTTGGCCAATTTTCGGCAACTATTTACGTCGAAGAATACAAGCGCCCCACTTTTGAAGTTACCATCGACAAACCCGAAACCGAAGTGCATTTCGACAAGGAAATTCGTTTCGCAGGCAATGTCAGGGCTTATGCCGGATACGGCGTTCCCAATGCGCAGGTTCGTTATACGATTGTGCGTCGACAGCATCGATTTTTTTGGCAGCGTTATTATTCGCCCGACAAGGCGGTCGCAAGCGGAACCGCAGTTGCCGATGCAAACGGAAAATTCGAAATTCCTTTCACGCCCGAAAGAACCAAAAATAAAAGCTCGCTTTTCAACGATCAGTTTTATACATATACTGTCGAAGCCCATGTTACCGACACAAAAGGCGAAACAAGGAAGGGAACTCAAACCGTTTCTGTGGGCGATAAGTCGCTGTTTATTGTTACCCATGTGGGCGGCATGTACGATAAAACGCAGGAAATGAAGATACCGGTGCATACCGAAACCCTGAATGGAAAAGAGGTCGTTTCAACCGTAGAGTATTCAATTTGCAGGTTGGAAAATAACGGTTTTGGGGAAAATCCCCAAAATATGGAAGCATCTTACGATCCTCTGAAAAACATGGAAACAGAAACGCTGTTGCAAGGAAAATTCGACACGAAAGACAAGATTCTCACAATCAATGCAAAATCATTTGTTTCAGGATATTACAAAATAAAATTCACCACTACCGATGCCGACAACAAAGAAGTAACCAGCGAATCGGCTTTTATTTTGTATGACATGGACGATAAGAAACCGCCCGTAAAGGTTTATGCGTGGATGCCGATTTCCGAAATCCAGATCAAATCGGGCGAGAATGCTCAAATACACTTTGGCACATCCGCCGATGACGTTTCGATACTTTACGAAGTCTTGCGCGGCAATACCGTCTTCGAAAGCAGGTGGATAACCTTCAGTAACGAAATTAAAACTTTTGAGGTGCCATTAAAAAAAGAGTACGGCGATGGTTTTTACGTGCGGTTCACTTTTGTGAAAGATGAGCGGTTGTTTTGCGAACAGGTAAGAGTAAAACGTAAGCTGGAAGACAAAAGCCTGACTCCGGCATTGAACGTGTTCCGCGACAAACTGCACCCCGGTGAAACCGCTGAATG
>WRIQ01000209.1 GCA_009782655.1 Prolixibacteraceae bacterium | reverse complement strand
GAAAAGATTAAAACAACACGATAGAAAAATCATGGACGAAAGCAGAAATACAAAAAAACAAAATAATGGCGACCTCAAAAGTCCTTTTGGGCAACCCTCAGGGAAACAGCCGAAATTTAACCCATATTGGATGTGGGGCATTATCGCTCTGGCCTTTATAGGCATCAACCTTTTGTTCACCGGCAACAGGGGCCCGGTTGAAACCACTTGGAAAGAAGTACGCACCAACATGTTGCAAAACCATGACATCGACAAAATCGTTGTTGTTAATGAGAAAAAAGCGAACGTTTATATCAAGTCCGAAAAACTTAGTAAATACGAAAGCGACTTGAAAGGAAATGCTTTTTCGAAAATCTCGGAAACCGGCCCCCAATACTATTTTCGCATCGGCTCTGTCGATAAGTTTGAAGATAATCTTGCCGAAGCGCAAAAAGATACTGATGAGGCGCAACGCATTGAACCTGAATATAAAGAAGAGCGCAACCTGATGGCCGATATTCTTTGGACCATCGGCCCATTTGTTATCATCATCCTTTTGTGGTGGTGGATTTTCAGACGTATGAGCAGAGGTGCAGGCGGAGGCGGAGGCATCTTCAATGTAGGCAAATCGCAGGCTAAAGTTTTTGACAAAGACGCCAAGGTTACTACAACTTTTAAAGACGTGGCGGGGCTTTCGGAAGCTAAACAGGAAATTGTCGAAATAGTGGAGTTTTTGAAAAACCCAGGGAAATTCACCAAGCTGGGAGGCAAAATTCCCAAGGGCGCATTGCTGGTAGGCCCTCCCGGAACCGGAAAAACACTTCTGGCCAAGGCCGTTGCCGGCGAAGCCAATGTTCCTTTCTTTTCCATGTCGGGGTCTGATTTTGTGGAGATGTTTGTGGGTGTGGGCGCTTCCCGCGTACGCGATTTATTCAAGCAAGCCAAGGAAAAAGCCCCCTGCATTGTTTTCATCGATGAAATTGATGCCATCGGGCGGGCCCGCGGCCGCAATCCCAACATGGGCTCCAATGACGAACGCGAAAATACGCTCAACCAGCTTCTCACCGAGATGGATGGCTTCGACACCAACAGCGGCGTAATCGTCTTGGCGGCCACCAACCGCGCCGACATTCTCGACCGCGCACTGATGCGTGCCGGCCGCTTCGACAGGCAAATTCACGTGGAGCTGCCCGACCTCAACGAACGGAAAGAAATCTTCAAAGTGCACCTAAAACCGCTGCGCCTGCACGAAAATGTCGACGTTGACTTTCTGGCTAAACAAACGCCGGGATTCTCGGGTGCCGATATTGCCAACGTATGCAACGAAGCAGCGCTCATCGCCGCACGCAAAAGCCACGACGCCGTTATGCGTCAGGACTTCCTCGACGCTGTAGACCGTATCATTGGCGGCTTGGAGAAGAAAAACAAAATTATCTCGCAAGACGAGAAAAAAACCATCGCTTACCACGAAGCCGGCCATGCCACCATCAGTTGGCTGCTGCAATACGCCCATCCGCTGGTAAAAGTGACCATTGTGCCACGCGGAAAAGCGTTGGGAGCAGCATGGTATCTTCCCGAAGAACGCTCAATAACCACTAAAGAGCAACTCCTCGACGAAATGTGTTCCGCCTTGGGCGGCCGCGCCGCCGAAGAAATCGCTTTCGGGAAAATTTCGTCGGGAGCGCAAAACGACCTCGAAAGAGTTACAAAACAAGCCTATGCCATGGTCAGCATTTTTGGAATGAGCGACAAAATCGGCACAGTCAGTTTTTACGATTCCACAGGACAAACCGACTATTCGTTTACGAAACCTTACAGCGAAAAAACCGCCGAACTCATCGACGAAGAAGCCAAGAAACTCATCGCCGAGCAATATGCACGGTCGTTGGCTGTTTTAAGGCAAAACGCCGAAGGGCATAAAAAATTGGCCGATTTGCTCCTCGAACGCGAGGTCATCTTCTCCGAAGATTTGGAACACGTTTTCGGCAAACGTCCATGGGGCGCCGAAAATGAAGAAGTCGCCAAAGCGTCGGAGATAAAAAGCGGCAGTACCACAGAAAATGGCGATTAGCTGTCCGCACGATAATACCGGCGTCCGTCGGGTAAAATATCTCAACAGTTGAAACCGGCAACCCATTATATCAAAAAAACACTTATCTTGGGAGCACATGGGGCGAAGGCTTTGCATGTCATGATAAATAATTTTACATATTAAAATGTGAAACCTATGGAAAAAGATTGGAAAGAAGTTTTTGTAACCGATCAGGAATACAAGGCCGAAATAGCCCGCGATATTCTTGAAAACAACGGAATTGTTGATGTTATTCTGAATCAGAAAGACTCCGCTTTTAGTTCGTTTGGCAGCATCAAAGTGTTGGTGCCCGAAGAGTATGAAGAAAAAGCGATGGAACTTTTAAAAGATTTGGAAGGTTGAACCCGCTGCTAAAAAGGGCGTTAACCGGATTGGTATATGCCGTTATCCTGATTTGCGGAATTGTTGTTCATCCGCTTTTGTATGCTCTTGTTTTTCTGGTATTGCTTGTGCTTTCGCTGGTCGAATATTACAGGATGGCCGTGCTGGTTGGATGCAGGCCGCAATATTTTTGCGGAATCACTGCCAGCATTCTGTTTTTTCTGTTACTCTTCGGGCACAAATATATGCACTGGCCGGGATGGTGGGTTTTGCTGCCCGTAATTTTTCTTTTTTGCACATTCGCCGCGGAACTATACAGGAACAGCGCCAACCCATTGGCAAATACCGCTTTCACATTAACCGGGTTTTTCTACCTCGGATTGCCCTTTGGGCTGCTCAACTTTCTGGTTTTCCCGGGAATTGCAGGAACCCACGATTTCTTTCCATGGCTGCTTCTGGGCATCACCATCATCATCTGGATTTACGATTCGGGGGCTTATCTTATTGGATCACAATGGGGAAAACACCGGCTTTTTGAGCGCATCTCGCCAAAAAAATCGTGGGAAGGCGTGATTGGCGGAAGTATTTTCGCCTTCATCAGCGCTTTTGTGATAGCAAGATTTACACCCGAAATAGATATAATAAACTGGTTGATGCTAACCGTTATCGTAATTATTTTTGGTACATTTGGCGATTTGGTGGAATCGATGATTAAACGCAGTTTAAACTTGAAAGATTCGGGCAGGTTTTTGCCCGGGCACGGCGGCATTTTAGACCGGTTTGACAGCGTTATGGCGGTTGCGCCGATTATTATGATAATAGGCGCGCTGTTTACGAAGTTTGATGAATACGGGCTGTTTATATGAGATTAAATCAAAGGGGATAATTTTTATGGAATTGATGTCTTATAAAGGATATTTTAAAGACGGACAATTTGTCACGTT
>WRIQ01000208.1 GCA_009782655.1 Prolixibacteraceae bacterium | reverse complement strand
CTTGTCGAGCAGTCGATTACGCTTTTGTATCAGCAGCTTGTCATTTTTCCCGGGGAAAATCAGCGCGGGAGCATTGGGCAATACGGCCAGCGTTGCCGATTCGCCCCACGAGAGGAGGTGCGGCGGACATTGATAATACCTCCACGAAGCAGCTTCCAATCCCACCACATTGCCGCCAAAAGGAGCATGGGCGGCATACAGCGTGAGAATCTTCTTCTTGGAATAGCGGTTTTCTATATTCCGCGCCCAAGCCATTTCCATCAGCTTGTTGGCTATGTTCCGCTTTTCTGATGGCCTCGCCAGACGTGCCAACTGCATGGTTATAGTGCTGCCGCCGCTGACAACCCTACCTTTTTTAACGTTTTGGTAAAAAGCTCTCGCTATGCTGGCCGGATTGACGCCATGATGGTGATGAAAATGCCTGTCTTCGAAATTGATAAGGCATGTCTGGAACTTTACGGGAATAGAATCGGGTTCCGGAAATCGCCATTGCCCGTCGGAAGCGATGCGGGCGCCCATGAGCCGACCATCGTTGCTCTCCAAAAGGGTCGAATAAACGGGCGCAAACAAGGGGCGCGGAATCATGAAATAAACCCAAAGCGACAGAATAATCCCTGTGAGAATGGTTATCAGGACAATATTTTTTGGGTTTATCTTTCGCTCTTTCGGCATTATTTTCTGATTTTAGTGCAAAAAAACGATTTTTGACTGAATAATTGAATGATGACTACAAAATTTACTCAATACGCCATCGCCATCATATTTCATTTTACTCCTCAAACCCATTATTTCATATATTTGCTGCATCGAATGATTTGAAATGAAAAGAAGTTTACGCCAAAATATGGAAAAGATGGAACTTAACTTTGAAAAACACGGCGGGCTAATACCGGCTGTCATTCAGGATAATACAACCAACATGGTGTTGATGTTGGGCTTTATGAACGAGGAAGCTTTGCGTAAAACTGAAGAAACTGGCAGGGTTACCTTTTTCAGCCGAACAAAAAAACGGCTGTGGACAAAAGGGGAGGAAAGCGGCAATTTCCTGAATGTTGCGTGTATGTTGTCCGATTGCGACAACGACTCGCTGCTGATAAAAGTGAATCCTCAAGGGCCTGTTTGTCACACCGGCGCCGATACCTGCTGGGACGAGACAAACGAAGAAAGCGACATCAACTTTCTCGAATGTCTACAAGATTTGATTGAACAACGTCGCTGCGAAATGCCCGAAAATTCATATACGACGCATCTTTTCGAAGAAGGAATCTGCAAAATAACACAGAAACTGGGAGAAGAGGCCGTCGAAACCATTATCGGAGCCATGGCCGGCGACGATGAAAATTTTCTCTACGAAAGCGCCGATTTGTTGTATCATCTTATGGTTTTGCTGACCTATAAAGGTTATCGTATCGAAGATGTTGCCTGTGAACTCAGAAAAAGGAATAAGTAATTTATAATTAACAAGTTATAATTGAAAATTTATAAATCGACCATTATCAATTTTACTTATTTTCCATCTGTCAAATAATCTTTTGGGAAAAAGATTAACCGGATACCCGATTCTCAAACAAATCTTGAACTACGATTTCTGCGGCAAGGGCGGGCAAATCCCTGCCGTCGAAATTGCCCGAGCTCATCATCAGAAGATTGGCATTTTGCCACTCCATGCGTTTCAGCTTTTCGAAGAGTGTTTCCGAATCGGTGGTTACAACCAGCCCCGGTTTCCCGAAACTTTCGTATATCAATTGTGACGAAACGGGCTCCAGTTTTTTATGTTCAACCGTGTGCGGGTTGAAGTATACAAAAGCAGCATCGGTATCCTCCATGCTGTTTTTATAGAGCGGCAGAAAATCCTTTTTCAGCGAGCTGAAAGTGTGTAACTCCATGCAAGCCACTAACTTTCGCTGCGGAAACTGTTTCTTCACGGCTTTTGCGGTTGCCTGTAATTTGGAGGGCGAATGGGCAAAATCGCGAAAAACAGCCGTCCATTCATTTTCTGCCAAAATTTCGAGTCGGTGCGCCGCTCCCGAAAAATTCCGCATGGAATTGAAAAATTGCATGTCGCTGATGCCAAGCTCGGTGCAAACCATTTTTGCCGCAGAAATATTTTGCAGGTTGTGTTCGCCGAAAATTTTCAGGGGAGTCGGGTTTTCGCCGTTGCACAGGAAAGTGCGTCCTCCGGAAATCACATGCGGCTGAGTATCATATTCAAAAGTGGCGGCCTGCGTAATATTTCCTGCAATTTTTTGCAATTCGTCATCATTTTTATAGTAGAAAAGTTTTCCTCCCGGTTCAATCATCCGGGCAAAAATGGCAAACTGTTCCACATAGTTGTCAAAAGTTGGGAAAACGTTGATGTGATCCCATGCGATGCCGCTGATAACCGCAATATGCGGATGATAAAGGTGAAATTTGGGGCGCCTGTCGGTGGGCGACGACAGATATTCATCGCCTTCGAAAACCGCGATTTGCGAATCATTTTCCAGTCCTACCATGGTTTCAAAGCCGTCTAATTGCGCTCCCACCATGTAGTCGAAAAGAATATTGGAGCTTTTCAGCACATGCATAATCATCGAGGTGATTGTTGTTTTTCCGTGGCTTCCGCCGATGACGATGCGTTTTTTATCTTTCGTTTGCTCGAACAGAAATTCGGGATATGAGAATATTTTCACCCCGCGGTGTTGCGCCTCCAGCAATTCGGGATTGTCGGAGCGGGCGTGCATTCCCAGAATCACGGCGTCTACGTCGGGTGTTATGCGTTTTTTGTCCCATCCGTTTTGTAGGGGCAACAATCCGTATTTTGCCAGCCGCGACCGCGAAGGTTCAAAAATCTCATCGTCGGAGCCGCTAACGCGATAACCTTTTTTATGCAGTGCGATGGCAAGGTTGTGCATCGCACTGCCGCCCACGGCAATAAAATGAATGTGCATGATTCCCAATTTAAGCGGCTTGTGCTATTTCGTACCTTTTACATTCATTTTCAACCCATAAAGGTATTGCGAAGCCGTTATAAAAAGTGTCTGCTTGTTTTTTCCACCGAAGCATACATTGGCAGTCCAGCCTGCTTCGACCGGTATTTTCGCAATTTGTTCGCCTTGCGGATTAAAGACCGTCACGCCTCTACCTGTCAGATAGACGTTTCCGGCATGGTCGATGGTCATGCCGTCGGAACCCAGATTGCAAAAAAGTTTTTTATTTGCCAGCGTTGCGTCCGGCTGAATATCATATACGTACGTTTTATTGGCTTTAATGTCGGCGACATAAAGACGTTTTCCGTCCGGAGTGCCGATGATACCGTTCGGCTGCTCCAGATCGTCGGCAACCCGTATCAGTTTCTTTGAAT
>WRIQ01000207.1 GCA_009782655.1 Prolixibacteraceae bacterium | reverse complement strand
CTATTAAGTTGTAAAGTGAAGGGTACTCCGGACTCCACAGTTTCGGAAATTTCAGCGTTACTTTTTTCTCCGCCGAGCCAGCCTTACCGCCGGACAAGTTCATCGGGACAGAAGTTTTCAATGCACTTTTACCGTCCGGAGCAAAAAACTCATATTCCACTTTACCCTTGAATGAAGCGTTGGTTTCGTTGCGTACATGTATTTTAAGAAGTACATCGGCAGAAGCATCCGATATGTTATTGTATGAAACGAACAGCCCCCCGCCGGCAATTTCGTTTTCCATATTTGCGTCGGTTATATAGACGTCGTTGTGGGAAACAAGCCAGCAATCGCGATAGATACCACCGCAATAAGTGAAGTCGAGGACATTCTGGAATTTACCCGGCGGATAAACAGGGTCATCGCTGTTGTCAGCCCATACCGAAATAACGTTATCCGAATCCCATTTGAGACAGGAACTTACCTCCACAATGACCGGCAGGTATCCTCCGAAATGTTCGGTTATCAGTTTACCATTCATATAAACTTTGCTCTTTCCCATTATGGCTTCGAAATGTATGAACAACTTTTTGCCTTTAAGCGAATGATCGGGAATAAAATGCTTTCTATACCATACTTCGCCTTGATAATTCACACAGCCGCTCGCTTCGGTCGGCAGATATTCTATTCCATGAGGGAGTGAGATTACTTCCCATTCGGAGTCGTTAAAATCAGCCCTTTCTGCTCCAATCACCGCTCCTTTATGGAAACGCCACGCCGGATTCAACGAGGCTACATCACGTCCGGTATTTGCGACGCGAAAGAAGCCAGCGGTTGAAAACTCGGGTTGATAGTTTGCTGCATAGAGAGGCAGTGCAAACAAGATGCTCAACAATAAATAAATTCTTTTCATTATATTAGACATTATTTAGATGATAATTATTCAACAATAACAATCAACTCTTTTAGACATTATTTCAATATTTTTTCAATCATCGCCAGTTCGTCCGGTATGAAATTGCAATAATTGAGCGACTTAATGTTATTTTGCAACTGATTTACTGAACTTACGCCAATAATCACTGAACTTACCTGCGGTTTTGCCAGCAGCCACGAGAGCGACATTTCGGCAAGCGACTGTCCCCTTTTTTTTGCAAACTCGTTAAGGCGCGCTATACGACTGATCAGTTCTTCGGTAATTTCACCGGTTTGCAGGAAGCCATGACTTTTTGCTGCCCGTGAGGTTTCGGGAATACCGGCTATATATCTGTCGCTAAGAACCCCTTGCGCTAATGGCGAAAAGGCGATAAAACCGACGCCATATTTCTCGTTAAGATCGAAAATTTCATCTTCCGGCGCACGGTGCAACAAGTTATATTTGCTCTGGTAGATCAGACAGGGAACATTTTGTGCACGCATCATTTGATATGCTGTTTGCGTCTGTTCAGCGGGATATTTCGACAGACCTGCATACAAAGCCTTTCCGCTGCGTACAATGTCAATCAATGCCTGTACGGTTTCTTCTACAGGTGTTTGCTGATCGAAGCGATGGCTGTAAAAAATATCAAAATATTCCAGCCCTGTACGTTTCAGGCTTTGGTTGATGCTCGCCATGAGGCTTTTCCGTGAACCGCCATCACCGTAGGGACCGTTCCACATCAGGTGTCCGGCTTTCGACGAGATAATCATTTCGTCGCGATGTGTTTTCAGTTCTTTTGCCAGTATTTTCCCTAAATTGATCTCGGCGCTACCGGGAGGAGGACCATAATTGTTCGCCAGGTCGAAATGAGTAATGCCCATATCAAAAGCTTGGCAAATCATACCGGTAGCGACGTCAAAATCATCCACATCGCCGAAATTGTGCCATAACCCCAACGATATTTTTGGAAGTTGTAGCCCGCTATTTCCACAAAAACTGTATTGCATATTCATATTCCGTTATTATCTGTATTTCATTACCTCGTTCACTGCTTCCGATTCAAGATGTTCGCCTACCTTTTTATTAAATGTGATCTTAAATGAATAGGCGAACTCGCAGGGTTTTGTATTAGGAAAATATAGTTTTAGTCCTTCGTCGGTTTGCTCATAAACTATTTTTTCTTTCGATCCAAGCATTTGTACATTCATAATTTTAGCGTCTGCGATTGCTTCTTTATCAAGCGATTTGACTAGAACGCCCGCATCTTCCCAATTCAATACAATCACGTAAAAATCGTTTTCTTTTGTTGTAAAACGCATGTCGCGCGCGGTGTAAGCAGCCGCTTCGTTGTCGGTAAACGAACCTTTTGTAGATTCTGCGTCGCCTTCGCCAAGTTTTTTCCAACAGCGGGTTTCATAGATAGCTTCGCCGTTCACTTTCAGCCATCTTCCTATATCCAGTAGCACAGCTTTCTGTTCTTCGGTGATGGTTCCATCGGCGCGCGGGCCGATATTCAGCAGTAAGTTACCGTTCTTGCTTACAATATCAATCAGGTCATGTACGATCTGTTCGGCGGTTTTGTTTTCCTCGCCATCAATATAACACCATGATTTTTTACCGATGGAAGTGTCGGTTTGCCAGGGAAATTTCATCATCTTGCCCGATTTGCCTCGCTCCACATCCCACACCTGTATATTCGTAGGATAACCCTGTTTGGTATTTACGACCACCTGTTTTCCCCAGTCAAGCGCATTATTGTAATAATAGGCTAAGAATTTATTGAAATAGGGCATTAACACGGGATTGTTCACCGTCCAGTCGAACCAAATCAGTTCGGGCCGGTATTTATTGACTAATTCATAAGTCCGTGTGAGCCATTCGCACGCTACATTTTCGTTGTATTTTTCCTGGTCCAATCTTCGACCATAAAGGGAGATAGTGGTATCCTGCACATCCGAAGAGAACTTCATTCCGCCATTATAGAACCACGCATTTTCAGCTCTATGAGTCGAAAGTCCAAAAACCAGTCCTTCATCTTCAACAGCCTTTTTCAGCAATCCTACAATATCTTTTTTAGGACCCATCTTCATGCTGTTCCATTGATTCAGATCGCTGTCGTACATTGAAAAACCGTCGTGGTGTTCTGCTACGGGAACTACATATTTAGCGCCTGCATCTTTAAACAGCCGCGCCCATTCTTCGGCATTGAATTTCTCGGCTTTGAACTTAGGTATAAAATCTTTATACCCGAACTTTGTATGCTCGCCATACTTTTCGATGTGGTGTTTAAATTCTCTTGAATTGTTCTGATACATGTTGCGTGGATACCATTCATTTCCAAAAGCGGGAACAGCATATACACCCCAATGAATGAAGATGCCGAATTTAGCGTCGCAGAACCATTCGGGAAACTGATAATGTTCTGCAATATTGTCCCAATCGGGTTG
>WRIQ01000206.1 GCA_009782655.1 Prolixibacteraceae bacterium | reverse complement strand
TCGCCACCGACTCACCAAAATTGGCGGCAATATGCCCGTAAGTTACTTTCTCATCCAGAGTCGAATACATTATATTATGCAGGATGGCCGTCATAATCGAATCGGGGCCTAAACCTATTTCCTCGGCAACAATCGAAGCAACCTGCAACGAATGAAGCAAAATAGACTCGCCCGTGCTGAACGTACGATCCGCGATTATACTTTGTGAAAATCCGTATGCTTTACGGATGTTGGCAAGACCCTCTTCAACATATAAAGGCTTTATTTTCTCGAAGAAATTTTCGAATTCAATATCTGATGCAACTATATTATCCATGTATGACGAAATAAAAAAAGACCGCCTTTCAGGGCAGCCTCATGAAACCTATAAATAATTGTATCCATTTAATCTGACTGCCCGCATTCTGTCCGCACTTTGCGATTGTGAAACATACTGCCCGACGGGAAACTCCAACAACCTGCGCCCTTGGGCAAACGCAGCACAAGACATGCAACCGCAAAACCATTTTTCACCTCCGTATATACCTGATATCGATTGCTTTGCATAATGATGTTCAAAACGTTTACAATTTTGTTGTGCTAAAATTAATAAAATTAACTGTTGAATTTAATACGGCAGGATGTTTTTTACTAAAAGTTGACATTCTGTTTAATTTTTACCTAAAGCCGGGGCTTACAGGGATGGACAAATACCGGCTCCGCCCCGATTTTGTTTAAATTTGGGGCGATAAAGCATCATTCGGGATAAACTTCAGAAAAAGTTGCCGTCGCCAAAAGATTTTTTGATAAATTTGTTACCGGAAAAATGGATGGCGCAAATTTATTTTTGATTTTTGTGGAAATTGTTGAAAATTCAGAATTTTAACTTCCTGTTATACCTTTTGAACCAAAATATCGGGAAAAACCGATTTAACCTTTTGAGGTTTCAAAAGTCAAAATACGTCATAATTTTAAGGCTAAACACATAAAAACTTATTTAATGGCTTCATCTAATAAACAGAAGATAAGGGTATCTATTATTATTGTATTGATACTGTTAGTGTTGGGTATTATTTTTTATCCAAAAATCAAAGAGCGGTTCAAAACAAAAACTGCGAAAGCTCCTTCGGGCGCTCCTGCCGCCGTCAGGCAACAAGCCCTTTTCGCCAGCGGATACATCCTTGTGCCGACTCAAATGGAAGAACTCCGTAAGTTGACCGGTACGCTAATCCCCGACGAAGAAGTTGATTTATCGTTCGAAACATCGGGCAAAGTTGTTGCCATATACTTTAGTGAGGGTACCAAGGTGACTAAGGGCGACCTGCTGGCCAAGATGAACGACAAGCCATTACAGGCGCAGTTGTTGAAATTGCAGGCGCAGCTAAAACTTTCGCAGGAGAAAGAGTTCCGGCAACGGCAACTGCTCGACAGAGACGCCATCAGCCGCGAAAGTTACGACCAGATAGCCACGGAATTACAAACCCTCGACGCCGACATCAAACTCATTGAAGCCCGAATTGCCGAAACCGAACTGCGCGCCCCTTTCGACGGAATCGTTGGCTTGAGAATGATAAGCGAAGGCGCCTACGCCACGCCCACCACCAAAATTGCCAATATGGTTAAGCTGAAACCTCTGAAAATAGAGTTTTCGGTGCCTGAAATTTATGCCGGAGAGATCAAACCCGGATATCAAATTTCTTTCCGGTTCGACAGGACGGAAAAATCATATCCGGCGCAAGTATATGCCGTGGAGCCCAAAGTTGACGTAGACTCGCGGGTTATCGTCATACGCGCAAAATATCCCAATGCCAACGAAGAGTTAATGCCCGGGCGATATGTAAACGTTTTTCTTTTGTTGTCGCAAATTGACAATGCCATTTCCATTCCGACGGAAGCCATCATTCCCGAAATGGACGGCGACAAAGTATTCCTGTTAAAAAACGGGCGAGCCGAAAAAGTAAAAGTTGTCATCGGGTTGCGCACCGAATCGAAAGCACAGATTAAGGAAGGGCTTAATTTTGGCGACACCCTGCTAACCACCGCAACCTTACAGTTGAGGCAAAGCACACCCGTACAATTGGACACTTTAATTACTAATCGATGATAAGTTAACAAGTACCATGAGTCTCTCTTCAACAAGTATACAACGACCCGTTCTGGCAACTGTTTTTTCGCTGGTTATCGTCCTCTTTGGCGCCATCGGGATTACTTACCTTGGAGTGCGGGAATACCCCAGCGTTGATCCGCCCATCATTTCCGTGCGGGCATCCTATCCCGGCGCTAATTCAGATGTTATAGAAACCCAAATTACGGAGCCGCTGGAGCAGCAAATAAATGGCATACCCGGCATCCGTACGCTCACAAGCCGCAGCAGCCAAGGAAGCAGCAATATAACCGTTGAGTTTGAGTTGTCTGTCGATTTGGAAACCGCAGCCAACGATGTCCGCGACAAAGTGTCGCAAGGGCAACGCTACCTTCCCCGCGACTGCGATCCGCCCATTGTTGCCAAAGCCGACGCCGACGCCACGCCCATTTTATTTGTCGTCGTAAAGAGTCAGAAACGTTCTCTGCTTGAGCTCTCCGAGATAGCCGAACTCACTTTCAAAGAACAATTGCAAACCATTTCCGGGGTGAGCGCAGTTCAGATATGGGGCGAAAAACGCTATGCCATGCGCTTGTGGCTCGACCCTGCCAAACTCGCCGGATACAGAATTACCCCTCTCGATGTGCAGCAGGCCATAGGCCGCGAAAATGTGGAACTTCCGTCGGGAAGCATCGAGGGAAATACCACCGAATTGTCGATTCGCACAATGGGTCTTATGACAACTCCCGAAGAGTTTAACAATCTCATCATCAAGCAACAGGGCGACCAACTCATCAGGGTGAGGGACATAGGGCGTGCCGAACTGGGCCCCGAAGATTTGCGCGGAATGATGAAGATGAACGGCGTCCCCATGGTGGGAACGGTGCTGATTCCCCAACCCGGCGCAAACCATATCGATATTGTGGACGAAGCCTACCGGAGGCTGGAATACATAAAAAAGGACCTCCCCGAAGATGTCGAGGTTGATATCGGTTTCGATAATACCCGGTATATCCGCAATTCCATTTCAGAAGTTATGGAAACCATATATGTGGCTTTCATTTTGGTTGTTGTCATCATATTCCTGTTTTTGCGCGACTGGCGTACCACATTGATTCCCATGCTTGTAATTCCTGTGTCCATCATCGGTTCATTTTTTATAATGTATATCGCCGGATTCAGCATTAATGTACTTACCCTTCTCGCCATTGTTTTGTCCATCGGGTTGGTTGTCGACGACGCCATTGTGATGATGGAAAATATCTATGTGAAAATAGAACAGGGCATGTCG
>WRIQ01000205.1 GCA_009782655.1 Prolixibacteraceae bacterium | reverse complement strand
CACGCGCCCGTATGAAGTAAACGGATATGCCTTCCGCGGATATACAACCCGTAATTTCCAGTCAGTTAACCGTGTGGAGATAGATTATTCGCTGCCTGTTAATGAGTTGTCGCATGGCGACACATTGGTTTTCGAAGTTGAGATACGCAATCCGACCGATCATGATATTGATTTTCACCATCCCGAATTTCCGGTGAGTTTTTCCGTGGTTTATATTACCGATATGCACCACGGCGAAGCGGAGTTTTACAATGCCATTCCCGACGAGGGTATTAAAACGCTGAAGGCTCATTCGTCGATAACGCGAAAACTGACTGCCGTAGCGCCGGAACTCGAAGCAAAAGAATATCCGTTTTTAGTGTCGCTCTATAACAAAATCTGCTATGCCAAAAATTCGAGGCCCCAAATGATAACAATAAAATGATGGCCGATGACATGCAATGGTATGCTGATATGGAAATTCATAAAATTTTGCCTCGTGGGTTTTTCGGGCTTAGCCGTCGATTTCGGGACGACATGGCTACTGAAAGAGAAAGCGCGAATCAACCGTTATGTAGCCAATGGATGCGGATTTATGCTGGCAGCCACTTCCAACTATATTCTGAACAGGAATTGGACTTTCGGCAGCCGCAATCCCGATATTGGTGCCGAGTATTTTTCTTTCTTCATGATTTCGCTGGTCGGCTTAGGAATAAACAGCCTGATTCTTTGGACGTTTTCCGATAAGTTGAAATGGAATTTCTATCTCTCAAAAGTATGCGCTACGATTGTGGCAACGCTGTGGAATTTTTCCATGAATTTTCTGTTCACTTTTCCGACGAAATAATTTTCCGGTTTCATGTTCAGGTTTTTCTGATAGCACCGGTTCTTACGGTAACATAGGGCGAAAGTCCCAGTTTGCGCGCCCACAAAAGTGAAATTTTTCCGATTGTCTCATGGCTTTCGCAGGTTTCGGAAAAGAGTCGCTGGCGCAATCCTGCGAGCATGGGGTCGAGCGCTGTCAGGAAATCTTCCGACGGATGTCCGCCCTGCGAATCGCGCCACAGGGCTTTCTGAATAGCGGCGTCGCGGCTGCGTTTCATGGTTTTAGGGTTGGTGTTGCCGATGAGCGCACCCGAAATCCAGTCGCAATGTTCCACCCACGAAGCGGCGGCGCGGAAAACAGCGATGTCGGCACGGATAGTGTGCAGGACTTTTGCCCAGAAATCGGACGGAGAATATTTTTGTCCGGCATAGTCGGCAATGCCCGAATCGGTAATATGGCGGTTGATTTCGTCGGCTTCGATGGTGGCGATTTGTTCTTTCCACAAAATAAACATCGCATTGGGATTTTCCTGAAAACCGTGCGTCAACGACAAAGGTGCACCCTTTTCATCGACGGCCACCGGCGTGGAGGCGGTTGTAATCACCGCTATTTCCGCAATGTTTTCCTGTTCCAGCGCCGAGAGTCCGGAAACCGCTTGTTTCACGGTAAACTCCAGCGCTTCAATATAATCGGCGGGATGCTGGCGGTATGTTTTCTGCGCCTCGTTGAGATATAACCCTTTCTTCCAGCGCGAATATTCCTGCGATGCAGCGGTTGTTTCCCTGTTCCCGTCGCAAATGCGCGAGGTAACTCTGTCGGTTTCAAAATCGATTTCAATTGTGTATTTGTTTTCCATAGCGATTTTCAATTCTGAACAAAAATAGATGAATGAAAGATAATTGCAAGATTCTTTCTATTTTTAAACTCGATTTTAAAGAGGGTTTTTATGTTGGAGAATTTTTTACAGAAAACGCCTTTTTTCAGGATTCTGTTTGCATTTATCGCCGGAATAGTGCTGGTTCGCATTTCTCCTTTCGGCAACCTGCTGATGATTATGGTTTTGGCGTTTCTCTTTCTGATTGTGGCAATTGTTGTTGCTTTGCAGGGTGGATTTCGGCGGAATATATTTTCGGGTGTTCTCTTCTCTCTTTTCTTTCTTTTTTTGGGAGCTGGTGTCTTTGTGCATTCACGGCAACAGCCTGTATTTATCTCCGCCGGATATTACTGTGCCACTTTGTTGGAATTTCCTGAAGAGAAGCCGCGAAGCTACCGCACCGAAGTTTTGATAACCGCGGCAGGTAATAAAGATTCGTTAGTTTCTTGTAGAGAGCATGTTATTGTTTATTTTGCAAAAAGCGATGAAATAGCCGCTTTGCAGCCGGGACAGCAGATTTTGTTCAATCGAACTCCGCAAACGATTGCCAACGCTCAAAACCCATATGCTTTCGATTTCAGAAGCTACATGGCGCGGCGCGGTATCTACCGCCAAGTTTATCTTTCCGCCGGAAATTGTATCATGGCGGGCGCCGATCCGAAAATTCGTGCGCGCGTTATCTCGGAAACCGTCCGCGGACGCCTGCTCAATGTGTATGAGAGAAGCGGCCTGTCGGGAGACGAATTTGCCATTCTTTCAGCCTTGACGCTGGGTCACAAAAAATCGCTCGATCCGGAAGTGAAGCAGGTATTTTCATCGTCGGGGGCAATGCATGTGCTGGCGGTTTCAGGTTTGCATGTAGGCATTGTTTTCGTGGCCTTTAACCTGTTGTTTTCGTCGTTGAAAAAAAGCAAAGTTGGCCGGATTGTTTTTGTTATGGGTGCTATTGCTTTTCTGTGGAGTTATGCACTCATCACCGGGCTGGCGCCATCGGTTCAGCGTGCGGCGCTGATGTTCAGTCTTGTACAAATTGGCGGCGCCCTCAGACGTCCGGCCAATATTTACAACACGCTGTTTGCATCGGCGTTTATACTGCTGTTTCTCAACCCCATGCTTTTGTTCGAAGTGGGATTTCAGCTTTCCTACGCCGCCGTGATCGGAATTGTATATTTCCAACCCAAGATTACGTCGCTATATGCCGCGCCCAATAAAATAGTGAAGTATTTTTGGGAGCTTTTTTCGGTTTCGTTGGCCGCGCAAATAGGCACTTTCGCCATCGCTTGTTTCTATTTCAAGCAGTTCCCTGTTTGGTTTTGGATTTCAAATTTTGTGGTCATTCCGGCAGCGTTGGTTTTTATTATCATGGGCATTCTCATTCTTTTGACATCGCCTTTTCCTGCTGTCGCAACGTTTATTGCGTTTGTTGCCGGAAAGCTGGTGCATTTTCTGTATCAATTTTTGAAAATCGTGGATTCGTTGCCGGGAGCTCTTTACACCGGCTTCAATTTTACGATATGGTCGCTTGCCATGGTCATCGCCCTCATTCTGACGATTATCCTTTTCATTGAATCGCGCAGGAAATTTTATCTCTCTGTGTGTATGATTTTGTGCATCCTGTTTTTTTCCTATTCGTCGGTTTTGCGCGTCCAACAAGGTCTTCAAAGTGAATTAATTGCTTATCAGCACGATAA
>WRIQ01000204.1 GCA_009782655.1 Prolixibacteraceae bacterium | reverse complement strand
AAAAAAGCCACCCTCGCTCTGAGAATGGCTTTCCGATTATCTATTTATTATTCATATAACACACCACTCTCAATTTCCTATCAGGAGAATAAGAATGATAATACCGAGAATAGATATGTTGTTAATTAATTTCATTGATAAACTTACAATTCGATGCAAATATGAAAATAATTTTTTAATCTGAAAGCAAAATGATGATTTTTTTCAAAATGTTAAAATTTTGGTTATTGTAGAAAGTTTTTTCACCCGCAAGATGGCGGAATGAAGATAGATATCGTTCCCTGACGTGGTTAATTTTTAAATCTCAATCCTGCGTTCAGCATCAGTGCAGTGAGGTTTTGTTTTTCGCCTGTCATCAGGTCGCCATTGTCCAAGGCAAATGAGAGGCTTATCCACAAAGGGAAGTTATTAAGATTAAATTTGGCTTCGGCATAGGTTGAAAGCTGGTCTCGTGCAGGTTCGAAAGGCTTCGAATAAGTGCCGAAGTTTCGCGACCAAGTGCCCATCAGTTTCCACTCCAGCATACGGTTTATCCAAGCGCCGGAAACGCCTGTGTGAAACGCCCAAAAACGATTGTTATTGACTCCCATAACCTGCCCGTCGCCGATATTGAGCGGATAGAAGAGCGGCGAGCCAATAACATAGCCATTTTGTGTATATCCGAAGCTGTAGGTGCCGTGGTTAAAGTAGTTGTCGCGCCCGTTACGGTGGCGGTATTGTCCTGTTTTCTTGTCTATATCGGAGCCACTTTGGTGCTTGGTGTAGTAGAATTCCGTGACGATTCTGTCGATTACCGGCCATTCGTGGAAATAGACGGATAGAGAGTAGAGGTTGTCGGGCGCATTTATAAAAACTAACCCTGAGAAATCTTCAAGAGGATGAACAATACGCGCTTCCAGCGAGTGTCTCTCCAAAGTTTTGATAAATATCAGGTAGTGCTGCCCCAACTGGTTGCCTTGTGCATTCATTTGGTCTGATTCATTCGCATTTTTTCCGCCCGGTAAAGAGAAGAAAGTTCGTATGTAATCTTCGAAGGAATCGGGCTGTTTTCCCCTCGAGGGCGAATTGCCTCCCCATAAAGCATATTGCTCAAGTCCCCATGTGAACTGCAGTCTTTCCGGTTTGCCGAAACGCAGGAAAAGATTTTTATGATGCCAGCGTGTGTCTTTCACATAGTTGTTGTCGCCCATCAATCCTTCTTCCCACAGCGCCGCTACACTAAAATTTTTCTTTCCGATGGGAATAAAACCGTTGGTTGTCATTTTCAGGCAGAAAAAAGGCTCTGCATTCAATCCCGACATGAAATTTCCATTGGATACCGAAAGTCCTTGTTGCTGAATGGTATCGGCATACCAGCCTCCGGTGAAAGCTGCATATTTGGTATTCACTTTTCCGAATAACTCCACAAGTTTTGTTTTCTCAACATCTCCTTTCGAATGGAACGCTTTAAAGCCGCCCTCGACGGAAAAAGGTTTCTTAGCCGCTTCCCAGCGTCCCCGCGCCGACGCCTGTGCCGTCCAAAGTGAGTAGACTCCCGACACGGGTATCATTCCTTGCCGGTTGGCCCAAGCATAAAAGGGTAAGTTATCCTGGCCAATGAAATTTTCGGAACGAATATCGACGTCGAAAGACTGTGTTTGCGCTTGGGTAAAAGAAAAACTGAACAGCAAGCCTAAAGGGAACAAAAGAGCGCAGAAAGAGAGGCGTTTCAACATAATCGTCAAATTTGAAAGTTATTTTTACGAAAGCAGATTATTAAGTATGATATTGGTACAAATATAAGGGAATTAATTGAATTGTGTGTTGCGATTATGCTTTTTTCCGTATATCAGGCTTTCGGAAAACCCGGATAGCAATGTTTAGTATTATTCATCGATGTGCATACATTTGGATGGGAATATTATTTTTGTATAAGTTGCTGAGTTTTTATATTGATTTATTGTTCATGAATAAGCGAGTAAAAATTTTTGCATATGCGGACAATGTCATTCTGAAAGCGATTGTTACACAGGTGTATATGAAAATTCATCTGGCTATGGCTGGTTTAGTTGTAATTGCAGGTTTTGCATTGAAAATTTCGGCAACCGAATGGATTTTATGCTGCATCTGTTTTGCCATGGTCTTCACTGCCGAGCTCATCAACACAGCCATCGAAAATGTGGATGATATGATTTCACCCGAATGGTGTGAAATCACAGGGAACCTCAAAGACATGTCTGCCGGTGCGGTTTCTGGTAAGCGCTTTTTTCTCGGCTGTCGTCGGTTTGGTTATTTTTCTGCCCAAAATTGTTGGCTGGTTTATTTAACAGCAAGCTTGGCTGTGCGGCGGCTGTATTGTTCGATATAGATGCGGCTGGCATTGGTCAGTTCCTCTATTGATTGAAGTGTGTAATGCCTGATGGTAATCAGTTTCAGACCGGTATTATATTTCACTTCATAATCTTTCATGAAGTCGATGACCATGGTTTCCAGTCCGCTTTCGGGAGCATCGACGAGCAGGTTGAGGTCGATGGCTGATTGTTGTATCATGTTTACTTTCAGATTTTTATCAGACAGCATGGCAAAAACTTTGGAAATGTCGTCGGCGGTGACAAACGAAATATCGTAGGGGGAGAAGGTGAGGAGTACCTGATTTTCCTTGATGATGAATACCGGCGTCAATTCGAGCGTATGGTTAACATGATGAATGAGCGTTCCTGACGCATGTGTGTCCACAAAAGAACGTACATGAAGCGGGATATTCTTGTTGAACAGCGGTTTCATGGTTTTGGGATGTATAACCTGCGACCCTGAGTAGGTCATCTCAATGGCCTCTCGATACGACAGTTCTTTTAGCAAAACGGTATTGGGAAAAATCTTCGGATCGGCATTCAGTACACCGGGAACATCTTTCCATATGGTGACGCTTTCAGCATTCAGTAAGCTTCCCAGAATGGCGGCTGTGAAATCGGAGCCTTCGCGTCCCAGCGAGGTGGTCAGGTTGGTAACCGTCGAGCCGATAAAACCCTGCGTAATGTATAGGTGTTCCGTGTCGAATTGAAACGTGTTGTTGACCAACATTTCCGTCCATTTCCAATTTACTGAAGCCTCGCGGTATTTATCGTCGGTGCGAAGGCAACTCCGAATGTCTATCCATCTGTTTTTTTGCCTTTCGTGTTCCATGTATTTACTCAAAATCAGCGAGGCGAGTAGTTCACCGTATCCAATTAGCTGGTCGTATTCGAAATCGTAAAACAACGAGGGAGGCATGTAAAGCTGTTTCTCGACCATGTTGAGAAATTCGATAACTTCCAAAGGGATATTCTCTTTCCCGAAAAGCTCCGTTGAAATTTCGAAATGAAAATCTTTGAGCTGATTAAAAATGGCGAACGTT
>WRIQ01000203.1 GCA_009782655.1 Prolixibacteraceae bacterium | reverse complement strand
AAATATTTGAAAGATTGGCAAATAGAATTGTCGGGATGATGATGGCCAGCAAAATGATGATTCCGCCCATAGTAGGCGTTCCTTTTTTCTGCATCTGCCCGTCGAGGCCTAAATCGCGTACCTCTTCTCCAATTTGTTTTTTGCGGAGGAAGTTAATCAGGCTTTTTCCTGTTCCCATGGTAATCAGCAGCGAAACAATAATCGCCGCACCCGACCGAAACGAGATGTATTGCAGCATCCCTATGCCCGGTATATTCCAATCTTTCAGTAATTCATACAGATAGTATATCATATATCTTTTGTGTTATTCGATTCCAAAAAATTCTTTTACCACCTCTTTGTCATCAAAATGATGCTTTACGCCGTTAACTTCCTGATAATTTTCGTGGCCTTTCCCTGCAATTAGGATAATGTCGCCCGGCCGCGCCATATGAACCGCAGTTTTTATGGCTTCCCGACGGTTTGTTATGGAGATAGTTCTTGCGCTGTCGGTTTTATCGACGCCCGTTTCCATGTCGCGGATTATCGCTTCGGGTTCTTCGGTGCGCGGATTGTCGGAAGTGAGAATCACCAAATCGCTGGTAGCCAGCGATTCTTTAGCCATTTCGGGGCGTTTCGTTTTATCCCTGTCGCCGCCGGCACCAACCACAGTAATCACTTTTTGGTCGGGTGATCGAATCTCCGAAATGGCTGAAAGAACATTTTTCAAAGCATCGGGTGTATGGGCATAATCCACTATCGCCAAAATTCCGTTGAGGCTGCGAATGGTTTCGAAGCGCCCGGGTACAGGCGTTAAACGGCTGATAACGGACAACACTTCGTCTTTACTTTGACCCAGCAAAATGGCCGCGCCATATACGGCAAGCAGATTGGAGGCGTTGAATTTTCCCACAAAATGAGTCCACACTTCCTGTCCGTCGAAATCGAGCAACATCCCGTTGAAATGGGTTTCGAGCACTTTGCAACGGAAATCGGCCATGGAGCGCACCGAATAAGTAGCCACACGTGCAACGCAATTCTGCACCATTACTTTTCCATTTTTATCGTCGATGTTGATCAATGCAAAAGCTTGCTTCGACAGATGATTATCGAAAAAAGTTTTCTTCGCTTTCAGATATTCGGCGAATGTTTTATGATAATCAAGATGATCGTGCGTGATATTGGTAAAAATGGCTCCGGAGAAATTGACGCCGACGATTCTTCGTTGTACCACGGCGTGCGAGCTGACTTCCATAAAACAATATTCGCATCCGGCATCGACCATGGCGGCAAACAGCGATTGCAGTTTGAGCGCGTCGGGTGTGGTGTGTGAGGCTGTTTCGGCAACAATGCCCACATTGGCCGAGATGGTGGACACAAGTCCCGCCTGATAGCCCAGTTGCATAAACAATTGATACGACAAAGTGGCAATGCTGGTTTTCCCGTTTGTTCCGGTTACGCCCACTACTTTCAGCTTTTGCGACGGATGTCCGTACCATGCTGAAGCGATTTGCCCCAACGCTTCGGCGGAATCGGCAACTTCGACATACAAAACCTTTTCGTCTAAAGTTTCCGGCAGTTTCTCGCAAACAATCACCGAAGCTCCTTTTTCAATAGCAAGATAAATGAACTGATGCCCATCGGTATGCGTTCCGGCTTGTGCCACAAAAACAAAATTTCGCATTACCTTGCGCGAATCGAAAGCCACGCCAGCGACCTGCGTCTGCGTATTTCCGAAAAGTTGCAAAATACCGGCATCCGGCGAAATATCAGTCCATTTCCTCATTGCTACCCAAGTATTATAGTGATTGATTGACCTTGTTTATAATTTGTGCCCGGCGTTAGCGATTGCGTCTTCACCTTACCCACTCCCGAAACGCGCACATTCAGTCCCGAATTTTCAAGCAGATAAACGGCATCGCTGGGCGCCATCCCCCTGACGTCGGGAACCTTATCTGCCTCGGTATTGTATTCTTTTACGATTATCCTGTTTTCGGAGGTTTCTACCTTTGCTATTGCCTGCGAGCTTTTGGGAATTTGCGCATCTATTTTAAAGCGGTCGAGCACTCTCGATAAATCGCTGGCAAATCCCGATTTTATATCGGGCAATTTTGCAGGTTCGACTACCTCTTCCGGTTCGTCATCGCTCTTATTTTCGTCGTTTTTGGTGTAAAGCGCGAACACTCTTTCTGAAATCTCCTTGAAAACCGGCCCTGCCACGGCGCCGCCATAATAGGCTCCCTGCGGACGGTTGACCACCACAATCATCGAATATTCCGGATTTTCGGCAGGGAAATAACCGGCAAAAGACGCCAGATAAAGGCCTTTCCCATAGCCGCCCTGACTGGAGGCAATCTGTGCGGTTCCTGTTTTTCCGGCAATCTTGAAAGTTTTTCCCTGCACCGATTTTCCCGTTCCGTTTTCGCAGACGCTTTCGAGAAGAGCCTGCGCTTTTTTAACCGTTTCCTGCGACACAATCATGGGGTTTATCACTTCCGTTTTCATTTTTTTTACAATTTGCCCTCTGTCGCTGATCGATTTTATCAGATGCGGACGTACCATTTTCCCGTCGTTGGCAACGGCATTGTAAATACACAGCGTTTGTGCCGGCGTCATTTTCATTTCGTATCCATAGGACATCCATGCCAGCGAAGTCCCCCACCAATCGCTATCGCCGGGACTCTTGAAATAAGGTTTTCCTTCGCCGTTCAGTTCGATGCCCAGCGGCTTGGTTATTCCCAGGTTACGCAATCTGTCGGTATATTCGTGGGGTTTTTTTTCATAATGCTCCAGTATCATTTTTGCAAATCCTACGTTCGAAGATTTCTCGAAAATTTGTTTAACGGTCATCAATCCGTGTCCGCCATAACGATAATCGCTGTCGTAGATGGTTCTTCCTTTGTATTTCCAAACACCGTTTCCTGTGTCGAAAACGTCGCTGGTGTCTATCACACCGTGGTCGAGCGCTATGAGCAGCGATACCAGTTTGAACGTTGAGCCGGGTTCGTAACATCCGGCGGCGCCGAAAGCATAATTGTAATTTTCTTCGTAAACGCCTGTTGCCGTACGCCCCAGATTGGCTACCGCTTTTATTTCGCCTGTTTTCACTTCCATCAGAATGGCGGTTCCCCACTCGGCATTGCTGGTTCTCAACTGTTTCTCGAGAGCGCTCTCGACAACATCCTGATAACGTATATCAATGGTTGTTGTCACATCCTGACCGTCGATAGGCTCAATCTCGGTGCGGCTCACCCAACGCCCCGAAAGGTTTTGCCTGTAGCCGACGCCTTCTTTGCCTTTCAGGTATTTCTCGCACGACCCTTCCAAACCGGTGTAACCGATATTTCCGTGAATGCCGCCATAGGCGCCTTTGTTGAGGGTTCCGATGGTGCGAGCG
>WRIQ01000202.1 GCA_009782655.1 Prolixibacteraceae bacterium | reverse complement strand
ATTATCATCAATCCACCTTCTCCTCCGCTCACCGAAAAGGAAACCGACAGGATTTTTGCGCTTCCCTACACCCGGATGCCGCATCCGCGTTATCACGGCAAAGGCGTCATTCCGGCATATGAAATGATCCGCCACTCGGTAAATATTCACCGCGGCTGCTTCGGCGGCTGCTCCTTTTGTACAATTTCGGCGCACCAGGGAAAATTTATCTCGAGCCGCAGCGAAAAATCGATTCTGGAGGAAGTGGAACAGATTACGCAAATGCCCGATTTTAAAGGATATATCTCCGATTTGGGTGGACCTTCGGCAAACATGTACCGGATGCAGGGTATGCAGGAGGATTTGTGCCGTAAGTGCAAGCGGCCGTCGTGTATCTTCCCGTCGGTTTGTAAAAACCTGAATACCAGCCATGCACCCCTGAACAACTTGTACGAAAAAGTGAGGAAACATCCCAAAGTGAAAAAAGCGTCGATAGGCAGCGGCATCCGCTACGACATTTTTCAACACCTGACGGGAAATACAGAAACCGACAAAGCCAACCGGCAATATCTGCGCGATTTGATAAAACACCACGTTTCGGGAAGGCTGAAAGTTGCACCCGAACATACGTCGGACAACGTGTTGAAAATGATGCGCAAACCGCCCTTTTCGCTTTTCGAGGCGCTGAATGTACAATTTACACGCATCAACCGCGAAGAGAATATGAACCAGCAGCTAATCCCCTATTTCATAAGCAGCCATCCGGGCTGCAAACTCGAAAATATGGCAGAATTGGCGGTGAAAACAAAGCAGCTCAATTTTAAGCTGGAGCAGGTACAGGATTTTACGCCTACACCCATGACACTCGCCACCGTCATCTACTATTCGGGATACAATCCCTACACGCTGGAAAAAGTGTATGCCGCGCACACACCGCAGGAAAAGCAGAATCAGCGGCAGTTTTTCTTCTGGCACAAGCGCGAATACCGCAAAGCCATTATAAATCAGTTGCGTGCGTTGAACAGAGCCGATTTGATTGGAAAGTTGTTTTGAAAAGAAAAAAAATGCAAAAAATTTCCCCCAGTTAATCCGCAGCCCATTTTAAAGTATCTATACGAAAATGTTTGTTCTTGTGCGAAAATAACTAATTTAGACGCTTTAATTTATGAATATTGCAACTCTAATAATTAACACTATGATAAATATCAAAAAAGCAGGCTTCGTTATTCTATTGGCCTGTACCCTTTTATCCTGCAATGAACTCATGCAGATAGCCTCATCAGTGATGGGCAGCCAGTCGCTTTCGAGCGCCGAAATCATTGCCGGCCTCAAACAGGCGCTCACCGTGGGAACCGACTCCACCGTTGCCCGCGTTTCGAAAGCAGGAGGATATTACAAAGATGCGGCGATCAAAATCCTGCTTCCTCCCGAAGCCGATATCATCACCAAAAACCTGTCGAGGATTCCGGGTGGCGACAAGTTGGTGGAAAATGTGATCCAAAGCATCAATGCGGCCGCCGAGGATGCTGCCAAAGAAGTAGCTCCCATCTTCATCAGCAGCATCACCAGCATGACGATTACCGACGGGCTGTCCATACTGAAAGGTAATGGAACCGCCGCAACCGACTACCTGAAAAAGACAACATCAATGCAACTTTTCAATCTGTACCAGCCGAAGATAAAAAAGTCGATCGACAAAAAATTGGTGGGCAACATGTCGCCCCTCGAAAGTTGGAACAAGCTGACCAGCGAATGGAATAAAATTGCCAATTCGATGGTTGGCCAGATAGCCGGTTTCACGCCGGTAAACACGCAACTTGATGCATTTCTGACCCAAAAAGCGCTGGACGGGCTTTTCCTGAAAATCGGCGAGCAGGAACAGAAAATCAGAACCGATCCTTTAGCGCGCGTAACCGACCTGCTCAAAAGGGTTTTCGGCTCGCAACAATAGCAGGCAACTGGAGCGGATATTAATTCATTTTTTATTGAATATGAATCACTATGGTATAAAAAAAGTGAGCCGCTTGCGACTCACTTTTTTTATAAATTCTATCCTGCCTATGGCCTGTTGGGGTTGGGATTGGGCAAAGGCAAATAACCGGTAAGCGGCAAATAGCCGTCCCTGTAATGTTTCTCATTTCTTTTATTTGCAGGTACCCAAAAAATTGGCGTTGTAAAATCGTTCTCGTCAATTACTTCGTAGAAATTTTCGGTATTCGTTTGCAACTCAGAGGTTGGATACCGCAGGCGTTCGGGAACAGGATCAAAAATGTCACCCTTCACTTTCAATTTTTCGAGTTTCGGATGTCTTGTTCTGCGCAATTCAGCCCACAATTCATATACATTCAGAATATTGTGATGGATATATTTTTGTTGCATAATAATCTCCATTTTATCTTCTTGCGAATTGGCATCCTCAAATTCTTGTTTGATTTTTTCCGCAAATTGGTTGATGATGGCGTCGCTTGGTTTTGCATATCTGAAAGCGTCAGTATAAAACTCGTTGCCGCCGAGTCTTTTGTCGATAAATTTACTGAGCCGGTTCACCCTGTACCAAAAATCGGTGGAGTGAATCACGGAATTTTTGATATGCTCTCCGGCGGTTTTACCCGTATTTGCCAGATTTTTCAGTTCAACTTCAGCAAGGAACAGATCATTTTCGGCACGCGAATTCATATAAGCGGGAATCTCCCCGAATGCGAATGTTGCCAGATTGTATTGCGAGTAGCTGCCCTGCAACCAAGTTTCTATGTTGGTTGGATAATTCAGGTATGTTCTGAAAGTTAATCCGGGGCCGGCGTCAAAAGTAGAGCCGTCGGGATTGGTTATTGTCGGCCAGTAGGGATACATTGAATCCCAGTCCATTGAGCATCCGTTAAACTGTAGCGTGCCGTCATTGGAGTACCTGATGGGATTTGCAATCACGGGCAGACGCGGATCGTCTTCACCTTCAACATATTCCAGTCCACCATAATTCATTCTTTGCATTATTACGTTGGGAATCAGCGTACTATATATATGTTCGTATATAGCCCTGGCATAAATGCCGCCTGCGCTGGTGCCTACGCTGTTCTCATTTTCGCGAATATTTTCGAAAATCATATCTTCATTGGGAAGAGTGTTCAGGACAGCTTGTATGTGAGTTTTGGCAAAATCGGGGTTTACTCCCGACATTCGGACAGCATGGCGCAAACGTACTGAATGGATGTATTGAACCCATTTACTGACGTCTCCCAAAAATGCAATATCCTGCAAAGCAAAACTGGCTTTTGCGGCCTCCGACATCTTGGCGTAAGCCTGCGGCATTTTTGCAGCCAGCTCGGCTAATTCGTCCAATACATACGTGTATATTTCGTCAGCGTTATCATATTTTGGGAAAAATATGCCTTTGGTGCCTTTAAAAGCTTC
>WRIQ01000201.1 GCA_009782655.1 Prolixibacteraceae bacterium | reverse complement strand
AAAAAGGGCGCTTTCGACTTCATCGAAAAACCGCTCGACCTGAACAGGCTCCTGATAACCATACGCAATGCGCTGGACAAATCGAGTCTGGTTAGCGAAACCAAAATCCTGAAAAAGAAAGTCAACAAGAAATATGAAATTGTGGGTGATTCTGAAGCCATTATCAAAGTGATTGAAATGGCCGATAAAGTAGCGCCCACCGACGCCCGCGTACTGGTTACCGGTTCCAACGGAACCGGTAAAGAACTGGTAGCACGCCGCATTCACGATTTGAGTTTGCGCACAGCACATCCTTTTGTGGAGGTAAACTGCGCCGCCATCCCTTCCGAACTTATTGAAAGTGAACTGTTCGGCCACGAGAAAGGCTCTTTCACCTCGGCCATAAAACAGCGTAAGGGAAAATTCGAGCAAGCCAGCGGCGGCACCCTTTTTCTCGACGAAATAGGCGACATGAGCCTATCGGCGCAGGCAAAAGTGTTGCGCGCGCTTCAGGAAAGCGTGATCAGCCGCGTAGGAAGCGACACGCCGGTGAAAGTGGATGTACGCGTGATTGCAGCCACCAACAAAAACCTCTCGGATGAGATTGAAAAAGGGAATTTCCGCGAAGACCTCTATCACAGGCTCAGCGTTATCATCATACGCGTTCCCGATCTCAGCGAGCGCCTCGAAGATATCCCGCTTCTGGCAAAGCACTTTATACACCTCATTTGCAGCGAATACGGAATCCCTGAAAAGACAATCACCAACGACGCCATCAAAGAACTGCAAAGGCTGAAATGGACAGGAAACATCAGGGAATTTAGAAATGTAATTGAACGACTTATCATACTCAGTGATAAAGAAATAACCAAAGAATCGGTGCAAATCCATGCACCGCCGATGAAATAGACTGAAAATTGAAAACTGCCCAGTTTTCGGATTGTTAATAAACAGAATTTAAAGGTAATAATTGAATTACTCTTCCGTAAAGATTCAAGTCATGGCAAATTTATTCAATGCTTTTCGGAGGTTTTGAAGCGACCTTATAAAAATCATACAGAAAATCAACTTTTTTTTCTGCCGCCGAATTTGTATTTTAGCCGTGTTAATAACAACCATTTTCGAAAATTCAATTTAATATTATTCAGAATGAAAATTATCTTATCGACTGTTTTGGTTTGGCTGGTTTTTTTCCAGTCGGTTGCGCAAAAGCAAATCGCACTCGAAGACCTGTTTCAGAAGCGCACTTTCTCGCAAAACTCCGTATACGGATTGCGCTCCATGAAAGATGGAATTCATTACACCGTTATCGAAGGCGGAACGCAAATCGTTAAATACAGTTACAAAACGGGCGAGAAAGTCGCCGTTGTTTTCGATTTGGGAAAGGCCGACAAAGCCCCTGTTTCTCATTTTTCGGATTACGAATTTAGTCCCGACGAAACCAAAATATTGCTTACCACCGATGTAGAATCCATATACAGGCGTTCATATACAGCCAATTATTACGTGTGGAATTCGGTTCTCGAAGAACTGAAGCCGCTTTCGGAAAACGGGAAACAGCAGTTGGCAACATTTTCGCCCGATGGAGAAAGAATAGCCTTTGTGCGCAACAACAATCTGTTTATGAAGAGTTTGAGTTTCGGTTCCGAAAGCCAAATCACCTACGACGGCGAGAGGAATAAAATTATCAACGGCGCCCCCGATTGGGTTTACGAAGAAGAGTTTGGTTTCAATAAGGCGTTTGCATGGTCGCCCGACAGTAAGTTTTTGGCTTTCATAAAGTTCGACGAGAGCGGCGTACGGGAGTTCGACATGTCCATGTTTCGCGGCCAGCGGCCGTCGATAGATAAAAATGCGCTCTATCCGGGCATCGAAACCTTTAAATATCCCAAAGCGGGCGAAAAAAATTCCGACGTGAAAGTGATGACTTACGAAATACGCACCAAAGTTACCACGCCTGTCGACCTCGGCAACGAAACCGACCAATATATCCCGCGCATCAGATGGACGCCACATGACAACAATCTGGTGGTAATGCGCATGAACAGGCATCAAAACCAACTCGACGTGTTGTATGCCAATCCGTTCACCGGCGAGGCACGCCTCCTTTTCCGCGAAAGCAACGAAAAATATATCGATGACGATTTTTTCGACAAATTTGTCTACCTGCCCGACGGCCGTTTTGTGCTGAACAGCGAGCGTGACGGATTTTCGCATCTCTACTTATACGACGCCAACGGGTTTCAACAGGCGCAACTCACCAAAGGAGATTTCGATGTGACCGGATTTTACGGCTACGACAACGAAAAAAAACTGTTTTATTATCAGGCAGCAGCCGAATCGCCTTTGCGCCGCGAAGTATATTTCACCAGCATCGACGGAAAAAAGAAAGGGAAACTGTCGACTATGCAAGGCTCCAACAATGCCGTTTTCAGCGCCGGATTTCAATACTACATCAACTATTTCAACAATGCTGAAACACCCAACTTGGTGACGTTGCACGATTCGCAGGGAAAAACAATTCGCACACTCGAAGACAATAAAGACTTGACGGACAAACTCAAAGAATACAGTCTGCCTAAGAAGGAGTTTTTTACTTTTAAAACCGGCGACGGCATTGAGTTGAACGGCTGGATGCTGAAACCCAACGGCTTTGACACATCACGCCGCTATCCCGTGTTGATAACACAATACAGCGGCCCCAATTCGCAGCAAGTGCTCGACAACTGGAACGTGGGCTGGAATCATTATCTGGCGCAGGAAGGCTTTCTGGTTGTCAGCGTTGATCCACGCGGCACCGGTGCCCGCGGCGAAAATTTCAGAAAAGCGACCTACCTGCAACTGGGAAAATACGAATCGGACGATATGGTTGAAGCAGCCCGTTACTTGGCATCGCTGCCCTATGTAGACGCCGGAAATATAGCCATCTGGGGATGGAGCTACGGAGGTTTCATGACCGCGCTCACCATGTCCAAAGGCGGCGAGTTGTTCAAAGCGGGCATTTCAGTAGCGCCCGTAACAAGCTGGCGCTTCTACGACTCCATCTACACCGAAAGATATATGCGCACACCCGGCGAAAACGCCGAAGGCTACGACAACAATTCGCCAATTTTTCATGCTGACGGAATGAAAGGGCGCCTGCTCCTTATCCACGGCTCAGCCGACGACAACGTGCATGCGCAGAATACCATGGAATATAGCGAAGCGCTTGTGCAGGCCGGCGTGCAGTTCGACATGTTCGTTTACACCAACCGCAACCACGGCATATATGGAGGAAACACAACCATGCACCTCTACAAAATGAAAACCGATTTCCTGAAAAGAGAGTTGCAGGGAAAATGACGCGCTTTCATTTTGTCGTGGATAAATAGTAAATAACTATCTATTTTTTATCGAAACCTGATTAATTCCGTT
>WRIQ01000200.1 GCA_009782655.1 Prolixibacteraceae bacterium | reverse complement strand
GATGTGATTGATGTCTCAGGAAATGAGGTTCGGGTCGAAACCATTCAAGCTCCCCGTTCTTTTGCTACACCTCATATTTTTGCAGAAAAAAATCTGTTTTCTGCTACATTTACGGTTGTAGAAGATGTCACCTTGTTGCGTGCAACCAAAGAATCGGTCTTTGCTTTGATGAACAGCATGCCTCTTTTTTTACAAAATTTTCTGTGCGTAAGTACAAGTTGCAACAAATGTACATTGACGCGTTTGCGTGTGCTCACTTTCCGCAGTATCCGTACCCGCTTCATTTATTATCTTTTCAGCCACCTGAAAGAAAATTCTGATACGGTAGAGTTAGATGAACACAATTTAGCGCAATTAGCCGAATATCTCGGAGTTACCCGTCCGGCTCTGTCGAATGAAATCAAAAAAATAATGGCAGAAGGTCACATCACTTTTTCCCATCGGAAAGTGAAAATTATCAACAAACAGGCTTTGACAAAAATGTTGTAGAGGGGGGATATTAATGGCAAATATAAGTGTTGTATTGATTAAGGCATAATTTCCGGTTGAAAATTTTCTTTCGCAGTTGTGTGCCATGCAACCTGAAATTATATCCAGAGCATTTGGGAAAAAGGGAAATTAGGAATAGAAAAACGAAACAATCGGCCTACGCCTGCCTGCATATTTTTGAAACATCAGTTGGCGTCTCGACAAAATCAAAACCCCCTTTTGTTAAAAAGGACAAACCCGAAATTAAGGAAAAAATACCATTGCGTATTGGATTTGTCGTAATAATTGACGGCGAGGCTTGCTGGCCCTATGCCGGTTTCGTAAACCAGCGCAGCCACTGCCTGCCAGTAGAGGCGCGAAAAAACCTGCTTGTCGTATCTCACCAGATTGTCTTCCAGCCTTTCCGCCCGGAACAGCGGAGCAAAACTATAACTCTCGAGGCGAAAATGCAACGACGAATTAATATGGTAAATCCCTTTGACGCCGCCGGCCAGATAGTTGTTCGAATGGAAATTCTCTATGAAAACCGATTTGCTGTGCGGAGTGGGAGAGAACCCCGGCGCCCCCAGTAGGGTTGACGTATAATTGGTAAACAGTTTCTTTGTACTCAACACAAGGTCAGCCTGATAGCCAACATCAAACTTTTTCCCTACTTTCCAATATTGTTCGTCTGCAAATTTGAGCATAAGGTACGAATGGTTTTTGCGTTTCTGCACCTGTGATTCGTCGGCCGTAGAGCCGGGTACGTGCTTTTCGATGCCCGTTATGTAACGCAGCGAAATGTTCCGGTCAACCCCTTCAGTGGGAAATTGAATGGAATTTTGCGAAAACGTTTCATACTCGGCATGAACCACAAAGGCGTTGAAGTCGGTTTTATCGGCGCTGTCTTCCTTGTTGAATTTCTCAACCTGATAATAGTCGTCCACGCTCCACGACCAAGCCACACCAACATTTGCCTTGCTTCTGAATCCAATGGGAATGCCTGATTCGTACCTGAAATTGGTTTCGTTTTGCTTGATGTAGGGCGGCCTCACATCTTCAAAAAAGAGTTCGGTACTCGAAGTGTAAAAATCCCAGCGGTTATACGTAAGAAAGGCCGACATGTAGAACGGCACGTCGGTGGCGAAGTCCATGCGTCCGCCCAACTTGAACGAACTGTAAAACCTTCCGAAATAGAGGTTTGAACCCAACGTAAACGACTGCTTGTTGAAGAAACGGTAATCGAAGCCAACATAACCCATATTTATGGGTTTGGTGGAAATATTGCCACCGATGCTGATGTCGGCTCTTTTTTCCTGTTCCACATATAAGTGCACGTCGAAATAGTCGGTTTCGTCGTTGAAATAAGCTATGGGCCGCAAAGACATAATCTGGTCGTCGGCAACCAGTTTGTAATAATCTTTTTTGAAATTTTCAATCGCAAATACATTTTTATTGTGTTTGATTGAATTGATGATATATTTACGTTGCAGCGGATCGCTAACGCCTTCAACTTGAACATTCTGAAATATCATTGCCGGTTTCTGGGAATTAAAATTTTCCCTTTGCAGGGTAAGCTCCTTCGCATTGACGCGCCGGTTTATCCTCGTTTTGATACTGTCGAGCATGGGATAAACCGTTCGGGCGCCTCTTCCCACGATGATATCCAGTTTGGGAAAATCGAGGATTCCGATGTCGTTGGCTTCGGTTTGCAGCAATATTCCCTTTTCGGGAGGCACTTTATAATCGGTGGGGCGCTGTATCATGGTGGTAATCTGCCTGATAAGGTCGTCGGTATCGGCAGTGCGGGGTTCGTTACCCACACTATGGCCAATGATAATATCCGGATTGAAAGTTTCAATCATCACATCGACCGGAAAATTGTTCACAATGCCGCCATCGAAGAGCAACATGCCGTCGATGGTAATAGGCTTGAAAACAAATGGAAAGGTCATAGATGCTCGCACGGCTTCGCCCAAATCGCCGCGCGACAGAACAACCGGTGTGTTGGTATATACTTCGGTAGCCACACAGCGAAAAGGAATAAAAAGGTTATCAAAATCGCCTTTGGCAACCGCATTGGGCGCCGACAAAAGTTCCATGAAAGCAAAATCCATCGGATAGTGAGGCACTACATTGGTGGGAAGAAGCAGTTTTATGCGCTCGTCGCGCCGTTCCAGCTTGAGATCGAGCCACGAAGGATTTTTCTCTCTTTTCTTGAAAAAGTAACGGTAATCCTGTTCAATTTTACCTGTCGACCAAAAATAAAACTCTTCAGAGCGGAACAAAGCTTCCATTTCATCGGTAGTATATCCCGAGGCATACAAAGCTCCGATAATAGCGCCCATCGATGTGCCTGCCACATAATCGATAGGTATATCATTGGCTTCCAAAACTTTTATCACACCGATATGCGCCAATCCCCGCGCACCGCCGCCGCTTAGCACTAACCCGACGCTCTGCGAAAAAACGGTTCCCGATAAAAGTATCAAAAAAGAGAGTGTCAAAATTTTCTTCATGGCCTTTGTTCCGATACTTTCAGCAACAAACAAAGCTACTAAATTAGATTTAATCGCTGAAGTTTCCCGCTCCACCGGACTCACGCAGTCCGAAACTCAAATCGCCGCGGAGGAGCTGCTGTCTGTTATAATAGAGGAGCTTAAAAACGGCAATGCCATAGAGCTGCGCGGTTTTGGAACTTTTTTTTCAAAGATGCGGAAAGCGCGCCCCGCGCGAAACCCTAAAACTGGAGAGGTTATCCCGTTAGAAAGACGGTTTGTTCCGCTGTTTAAGTATGCCGGAGAGCTGAAAAAGAGAATCTCTTCAAATGCCGGCGATAAAGTGGCGGTGGGGTAACCGTTGGGGCGGCCGCCTCCGGTCACCCGCTTTTTAATATATTTATGTATCTATAAAAAAAGTGTTGACTG
>WRIQ01000199.1 GCA_009782655.1 Prolixibacteraceae bacterium | reverse complement strand
GCGTTCAGCATATCCACAAACGAATAGGTATCAATCAACCCAAACGACCGTCCTTTATTATCGTTCACGCCCGGAACAAACTGAGCATATTTGAGGTTGGGATTCATCTTTGTATCTTCGTTGAGAAACCAAACGCGCAGGAAATCAACTGCTTTTTCGGCATATCGTTCATCGCCGCTATAAAAATATGCTAACGCCAGCGTATTCACGGCACCAGCCATATCTCCCAGCGGATTGCGGTCGTAATTTCTCAATTCAGGGTTGGATTGCCCGTCTTTGTGAATGTATGGCAATCCGTCGGGCTTTGACGGATCAGGCCACGTATATCTGCTCAGGCTTGCATAATCGTGTTTGTCGCCACCCGGCGGAATATATTGTTTATTCATCACCGAATAAGGCTTGCGGGAGAGCGCTCTTTCGGCGTCGTCTAACAATTGGGCATAGGCTTGGGCGTAGGTCGGCGACTCAATTTCCCCTCTTATTACCTGCAAAGTATGTATGTTCCAAAGCCATTGCGCATTCATGCCTGCCGCGAAACAAATCGCCAAAAATATTGTCAAACTTAATTTCTTCATTTTACTGATTTTAAACCGCTAATTTCGCAACTAAGGAGATAAAAATAAACAAATTTCGAAGCCATCGAAACTGAAATCGGATGGCTGCCAAACTTTTCTGTTTTTTCCTGAATTTTATGAATCATTATCCGGTATATTTGCACAAAGAAACATAAAAAAAAACAGAATTAATCTAAATTCGTTTTTGTTAACCGCTAACAACGAGCGAAAAGTTGTAAATTTGTTCGCTTATCAGTATCAGTTATGGACATACAGGCAATAAAACAGCGATTTGGGATTATCGGTAACTCCTCGAGCCTTAACCGGGCCATCGAAGTGGCAGTGCAGGTCGCTCCCACCGATTTGTCGGTGCTCATCACAGGCGAAAGCGGAGTTGGTAAAGAGAGTTTTCCCCAGATAATCCATCAGTTTTCGGCCCGTAAACACGGGAAATATATTGCCGTCAACTGCGGCGCGATCCCCGAAGGCACCATCGACTCGGAGCTCTTCGGGCACGAGAAAGGCTCTTTTACCGGCGCACTGGCCGACCGCAAAGGTTATTTCGAAGAAGCCGCCGGCGGCGCCATTTTTCTCGACGAAATCGGCGAACTGCCCATGGCTACGCAAGCCCGCCTGTTGAGAGTCCTCGAAAGCGGCGAATTTATCAAAGTAGGTTCCTCAAAAATGCTGAAAACAAACGTGCGCGTCATTGCCGCCACCAATGTCAATATTCAGGAAGCCATCGACGGAGGGAAATTCAGGGAAGACCTTTATTACCGGCTCAACACGGTGCCTATCAAGATTCCACCGCTGCGGCGGCGAAGCGAAGATATCTATCTTATTTTCAGGAAATTTGCCACCGATTTTGCCGATAAATATCGTATGCCACCCATCAGGCTCGACGATGAAGCCCGTCAGGTTTTGATTAAATATGAATGGCCGGGCAACATCAGGCAATTGAAAAATATTACCGAACAGATTTCGGTGATAGAACAAGACCGCGAGATAACAGCCAACGTACTAAGGACGTACATTCCGGAATCAACGACGAGTAATTTGCCGGTTATTTTTCCGGGCGGCAGCGAAAAAACTTTCAGCAGCGAACGCGAAATATTATATCAGGTGCTTTTCGACATGAAACGCGACATGAACGATTTAAAAAAATTGGTGCACGACCTGATGCGCGACCGCGGCGAAATGACAGGCAACGACGACCGCGCGAAAATCATCAAAAAACTATACAGCAACGACGATCTTGAAGTTGTCGGAGACAGCAAGGTCATTCAACCTATCCTTATAGAACCTATTAATAAAGAAGATATTGAAGACACGGAAGAGTTTGTCGAGGAGTCGCTCTCGCTTGAGGACAAAGAGATTGAACTGATAAAAAAAGCGCTCGAGAAACACAACGGCAAACGCAAATTGGCCGCTCAGGAACTGGGGATATCGGAAAGAACTTTATACAGAAAAATAAAAGAATATCACATTGACGGTTAATATGATTCAAAAAAATAAAATTTCACAACTGCTGATAACCTGCACGATAATTTCGCTGCTGCTGGTTTCGGGATGCAAAATATCGTATAACTTCACCGGCGTCATTATTTCTCCCGACGTGAAAACTTTCACGGTTTATTATTTCCCCAACCGCGCTCGAAGTGTAAACCCCACGCTGAGTAACGATTTTGTGGAAAAACTAAAAGACACGTTGACGAGACAATCGTCGCTCTCAGAACAAAACGACAACGGCGATTTGATGTTCGAAGGACAAATCACCGAATACGACGTGCGCCCCATGGCCATCCAGAAAGACGATTTGGCCGCCAAAAACAGGCTCACCGTAGGCGTGAAAGTAAAATTCACCAACAACAAAGACCACGGACAGGACTTCGAACGCACATTCACCTCCTACGAAGATTTCGAAGGAAACCGCACGATAATGGATGTGGAAGGCGATTTGGTACCCCTGATCATTGAAAATCTGGTAACCGACATTATAAACGCAACAATAGCCAACTGGTAAAAAATACATGGACAACAAAGAATTTTTAAAATATTACCAAAACCCGCAGTTGCTCAATTCGGCAACTTTGCTGAAAATCAAAGCGCTGACAAATGAATATCCGGCTTTCGACACAGGGTGGGCGCTCTGGCTGCGGAATCTGAAAAATCTGGAACAGGGTTACGACGAAAAGTTGCAGCAAACAGCCATACGAATCGCCGACAGAAAATGGCTGAAAAAATTTATGGAGGCGCAAGTGGAAATTCCCATGGAAATAGCCGCCGTGGACTACTTTCAACTTGCCGAATATTTGTCCGGCAACGGCCACGAAACAACAGAATCCCCCGCCACAGAACCGTCGGAAAACATGCGCCTGATTGAAGATTTTCTACAGAACCCCGACAGTCAGCGAATGGAAACAGAAAGCACTTCAACTGTCGATCCCGAAGAAATCGAAAAACGCTCGGCAACCGACGACGACGACATCATTACCGAAACCTTTGCCGAGATTTTGTTATCACAAAATAAATTCGAAAGGGCAATCGATATCTTTGATAAATTAAGTTTGAAATTTCCGGAAAAAAGTATTTACTTTGCCGCTCGCGTGAAAGAAGTTAAAAAAATGATGAATTTTTAAGCATTAAGAAAATGTATTATTTTATAACAGTAGCAATATTTATCGTGTGTATCCTATTGATACTCATAGTATTGGTTCAAAATTCAAAAGGTGGTGGTCTGGCCAGTAATTTTCAATCGTCCAATCAGGTGATGGGCGTTCGCAAAACCACCGATTTTCTGGAGAAAGCAACATGGACGCTTGCCGGCCTGCTTTTGTTTTTCTCAA
>WRIQ01000198.1 GCA_009782655.1 Prolixibacteraceae bacterium | reverse complement strand
GTCGTCGTCGGTCGATTCCATATAAACTTTCAGGAATCCATCGAAAATGATGACTTCGCCGGTTGCCGTAAATTTTTCATCCGGCACGGAAGAAATGTCGATGGTCACGGTAGTTCTTTCCAGCTCGGCGTCGCCCATTTGCGAGGCTATGGTGCGTTTCCATATCAGGTCGTAGAGTTTTTTTTCCTGCGCTGTAGCTCCTGCGCTTTCATTGTCAATATATGTAGGGCGGATGGCTTCATGCGCTTCTTGCGCCCCTTTCGATTTGGTTTTGTACTGGCGTGTTTTCACATATTTATCGCCGTGTTGTTCTCTGATTTTCTGCGCCGCCGTGTTGATTGCCAGCGACGACAGGTTCACGGAGTCGGTACGCATGTATGTTATTTTTCCCGCTTCGTATAATCTTTGTGCTAACGACATGGTTTGCGCTACAGAGAAACCCAGTTTGCGGCTGGCTTCCTGTTGCAGTGTGGATGTTGTGAAAGGTTGCGCCGGTGAGCGGCGGGCGGGTTTTTTCACCACGTTGGCAACGGTGAATTTGGCGTCTTTGCATTTTTCGAGGAAGGTGCGTGCTTCTTCGCGGGTGTCGAACCGCTTAGAGAGTTCTGCTTTTATTTCCGCTGTTGAGCCGTCGGCCATTTTCAGGAAGAAATTGCCTGTAACACGGTACGAAGAGGTGGATTTGAAATTGATGATTTCGCGTTCGCGTTCCACAATAAGCCGCACGGCCACCGATTGCACGCGTCCCGCAGAAAGCGAAGGCTTCACCTTGCGCCATAAAACAGGCGAAATTTCGAATCCCACAATGCGGTCGAGTACGCGCCGCGCCTGTTGCGCATTCACAAGATTGAGGTCAATGGAACGCGGATTCTCAACAGCATTTAAAATGGCGTCTTTGGTAATTTCGTGAAAAACAATGCGTTTTGTATTTTTTTCGTCCAGTCCGAGCACCTCGCTCAAATGCCAAGCTATGGCTTCCCCCTCACGGTCTTCGTCGGAAGCAAGCCATACTTCGGTTGCCGATTTGGCCAGTTTCTTCAGCTCGGAGACTATTTTTTTCTTGTCGTCAGAGATCACATATTTCGGTTCGAAATTATTTTCAATATCAACCCCGAAATCTTTTTTGGCCAAATCGCGAATATGACCCATGCTCGAGGTTACTTTAAAATCTTTGCCCAAAAATTTCTCTATGGTTTTCGCCTTTGCGGGCGATTCTACTATTACAAGGTTTTCCTGCATATTGCCGGTTTTAAAAAATTTGTGCAAAGTAACAAAAATGATATTCTAAGTTCAAAATTTATTTTTAGATTTTTTTATTTCTATTTTGTTGAGAATGATAACATTATTTTTTTTTGCTCATAATCCGTTTAATCTTAGGGCAATAAATTAGCCGAAATGCGATAATTCCTGACTATATTTGCAACTTTAAATTATTGTTTGATTATGATCGGCAAAAAGAGCGAGTTTTCCAAATACGTAAAAATTTTTTGGATAATATACGTTGGCCTATCTTTGGGCGTCGTTGTTTTGTTTTATTGCATTACGAAGGGCTGGCTGGGCTTTATGCCGTCGTTCGAAGAACTTGAAAACCCTGAAAGTGCATTGGCGTCACAGGTTTTTTCGGCCGACGAAAAAGTTATGGGAACTTTTTTCAGGGAAAACCAAAACCGCACCTATGTGACCTACGAAGAGATTCCGCAAGGATTGATAGATGCGTTGATTTCCACGGAAGATGTTCGTTTCTATAAACATTCGGGAGTTGATTTTCGCGGATTGCTCAGAGTGATAAAAGGCATTGCCACTGGCGACTCGAGTTCGGGAGGCGGAAGCACCATTTCGCAGCAATTGGCGAAAATGCTTTTCCCGCGCGAAATCGATGCGGGAAAATTCAAGCTGGTTTTCAGGAAATTGCGTGAATGGATTATAGCCGCGAAATTGGAAAGAAGTTATACAAAGGAAGAAATCCTGACCATGTACCTCAACAAGTACGACTTCCTGAATTTGGCCGTGGGAATTAAAACCGCCGCCAACGTTTATTTCGATTGCCCGCCCGATTCGCTGCAACTGCACCAGTCGGCAATGCTGGTGGGAATGGCCAAAAACAGCTCCCTCTACAATCCGCTGCGACGGGAAGAATTGACGCTGCAAAGGCGGAATGTAGTTCTTTCGCAGATGAAGAAATATGGGAAATTCACTCAGGCCGAATACGACTCCATGAAAGTGTTGCCCCTCGACTTACATTATAATAAGGTAGATTTCAAAGCCGGTCTGGCGCCCTATATCAGGGAATATCTGCGGATGACCATGGGAGCGCCCAAGCCGGAACGCAAAAACTACTTTTCGTGGCAAAGCCAAAAATTTATGGAAGATTCCCTCGAATGGGTGCAGAATCCGCTCTACGGATGGATTAAAAAGAACCTCAAAGAGGACGGAACGCAATACGATATGTATCGCGACGGGTTGAAAATTTTCACCACCATCGATTCGCGTATGCAGAAATATGCCGAAGAAGCAGTGGTCAGGCATCTCAGCGAAAACCTTCAGCCCCTTTTCGACACACGGATAAAAAACCTGCGCAATCCTCCGTTCGGAAACGATCTGACAAATGCGAAAGCAGAAGAGATTCTCGATCAGGTTATCCGCCAGACGGGGCGTTACAGAACCTTGGAAAGATCAGGGAAAAGTTTCGACGAAATAAAAAAAATATTTAAGGAGCCTGTGGAGATGACAGTGTTTTCGTGGAGAGGCGACATCGACACCATCATGTCGCCGCTGGATTCCATAAAATGGTCGCTGCGTCATTTTCGCTCGTCGTTTATGGCGATGGAAAACGGCACAGGAAAAGTGAAAGCTTATGTGGGTGGCCCCAATTACCAGTATTTTATGTACGACATGGTGAAAAGCGGAAAGCGTCAGGTAGGCTCTACCGTCAAGCCGTTTTTATATACGCTGGCCATGCAAAACGGACTTACTCCCTGTACAAAAGTTCCATACGTGAGACAACAGTTTGTCCTGCCCAATGGCGAAATTTTCGACCCGAAAGATTCCGACAGGGACGAAGAGAATTATGGCAAAATGGTGACGCTCAAATGGGGGCTCGCCAATTCCAAAAATATGGTTTCGGCGTGGGTGATGAAGCAGTTCAATCCCGGGGCGATGGCTGAAATAATGCGTAAACTCGGAATTTATTCGCCCATCGATCCGGTTGAATCAATGTTTTTGGGGCCGTCGGATATTACGCTCTGCGAAATGGTGGGCGCATTCTCCACTTATGCTAATCAAGGCATTTTTGTGTGTCCCTATTTTGTTACGCACATCGAAGATCGGTACGGCAACCGCATTGCCAGTTTTGTGCCGCGCCGCCACGAAGCCATCGACGAAAAAACCGCCTACCTGATGCTCAGCC
>WRIQ01000197.1 GCA_009782655.1 Prolixibacteraceae bacterium | reverse complement strand
GGCCTCTTTCTGGATTGGTTCAAAAAATATGGCGCCGGAAAAATCATCCTGGGTGCTGATGCTAAGGAGAAGAAAATAGTCGTCGGCGGATGGCAGGAGGTTTCTGAAATTCCTGTCATCGATTTCATCCGCAGTTATGTGGAAGAAGGGATAACACAAGTGATTTCAACCGACATTTTGCTTGACGGAATGCTCGCCGGCCCTTCGATGGATTTGTACCGCGAGATTCTGGAAAATTTCCCAGGGTTGGGGCTGATTGCCAGCGGCGGGATTTCCTCAATAGCCGACATTATCGATCTCAACGATGCGGGTGTGCCGGGCGTAATCACTGGAAAAGCCATCTACGAAGGGCGCATATCACTGAAAGAAATCGAAAATTTTCAGAAAAAATAAACTCTATACAATTTTTCGGAGACGCCGCATAAAACCGTTTGTGTGCGAAACAGCAACTGATTATTCAGCATAAAATTCTAATAATCAATACCTATGGCTGTGTGGATTAATGTCGGGGATTTCCGTTTTTAAGACAATCAAAGCGCACGTTGGCATACGCTTTCCGGCTAACTTTATGAAATTTTGCCGACACCAAAATATTGATCGATATATTTTTTTTATTAGCTTTAGCATCGAATTGCAAACCAATTTAATTAAGTGAAAATTATTATATAGCTGAATATGAAAAAGTTAATTGAAAATTCTTTTAAGCGAAAGCAGAAAGGTGCAATTGTAATACTGTGTTTCATGTTTTGTTTGTTTGCCTTTTGTCGGTGTACAAATGACCAAACACCGGAAAAAGAATTTTTGGGAAAAGAATATGAGACTATTCAATATGATGAATCAACAACCATATCATGCGGAACAACATCCTGTTTCCCCGAAGTGAGCGACAAATATGTCCATCCGCCAATGTTGTATGAGGAGGTACCTTTATTTTTGAATGACCCTTATAATGAACGTTTTCAAGTGCCCATTGATGTTTTAAAATCCCTATCCACGCCGGGGCTGATTGACGCATTGATACAGTTGCCTTATGTTGTATTATTTGATTTTCTTCCCTCTAATCCATTAGCGGCTGTAAGATGGCACGATCGTTATGAATTTTTCACCTGCGCCGGAGAGTTATTTCAGCGTGAAGATGCCGGCAAGGCGCTGGTGGCTTATTATCAACTTGTAAAACTTGACTGTCTTCTTTCATTGCCTTCGGAGACCTTCGAGGAAAGAATGGAAATAGATGGTGGATTTCAAAAATTGTTGATGCTTGAGTGTTTGTTCACCAAGCAAGAGATATTGAACACAATGAATCACGATATGAAAAAGGAAGCAGTTGCCGTTTTTTTGGAAAATCTTAAAAAAGATAAAGGTTTTGATCGTATTTACCCAATGGCTCATATCATGCTTGCCGCTCAATACGAACCCATTGTAAAATACATGCAGGAAAATGATAGCGATTATTTGCATATATTTTGGTCGTCAGGGTGTCCTTCAGACTCAAATCTATGTGCCAAAATTGTTGCCTTTGCAAAAGATTTTATAAATACCCGTTTGTCATGAAAAAAATATTGTTCAAAGTGTTTATTCTATTGATAATGATTGCGTTTTGTTTTCCTGCGGTATCGCAGCAGTATTACGAACTTACGATTGATACGAAAAAAGTGGGCGCTCCGGTTCAGCCCACTATGTACGGGCTTTTCTTCGAAGACATAAATTTTGCCGCCGACGGTGGACTTTATGCCGAAATGGTTAAAAACCGTTCGTTCGATTTTCCGCAAAACCTGATGGGATGGTACACTTTCGGCAAAACGGAGCTGAAAAAAGACAACCCTCTTTTCGATAGGAATCCAACATACATTGTACTTTCCGATCCCGGCCATGCCCACAAACGCACAGGTATCGAGAACGAAGGTTTCAGGGGCATGGGCTTCGCGAAAGATGCAGCATACCGTTTCTCGGTTTGGGCGAAAAACGTTGATTCGGCGGAAAACCAGAAAATACGCGTGGAACTGATCGATTCTAAAAATGATATTATCGGTAGTCAGGAAGTGGTTATCAACTCGGCCGAGTGGAAAAAATACGAGGTGAAAATTATCTCCCGAAATACTGAACCCCAAGGCCGTATGCGAATTTTCCTTGCCTCGAAAGGCCCTGTCGCTCTGGAGCATGTTTCACTTTTTCCGGCCGATACTTACAAAGACAGAGAAAATGGGTTGAGGAAAGATTTGGCGCAGGCCTTGGCCGACATTAACCCGGGGATATTTCGTTTTCCCGGCGGGTGCATTGTGGAAGGCACAGACCTCGAAACGCGCTACAATTGGAAAAACAGCGTTGGCCCCGTCGAAAATCGGCCTGTAAACGAAAACCGCTGGCATTACACATTTCCTGGCCGTTTTTTCCCCGACTATTTCCAAAGCTATGGATTGGGATTTTACGAATTTTTCCTGTTGTCGGAAGATATTGGCGCCGAGCCGCTTCCGGTGCTGAGCTGCGGATTGGCCTGCCAATACCAGAACGATAACGAACATTGTCATGTTCCGGTAGGTGAGTTGGAACCGTACATTCAGGATGCTCTCGACCTTATCGAATTTGCCAACGGGCCGGTTACTTCTACATGGGGAAAATTACGCGCAGAGATGGGGCATCCCCAGCCGTTTGGTCTGAAATTTATCGGCATTGGAAACGAACAATGGGGAAAAGAATATACCGAACGCCTTGAGCCGTTCGCCAAAGCCATCCGCGAAAAATATCCCGAAATAAAAATCATAGGCAGCTCCGGCCCATCGGCTGAGGGCAGGCAGTTCGATTATCTTTGGCCAGAAATGAAACGCCTGAAAGCCGATTTGGTTGACGAGCATTACTACAAAGACCCCGAGTGGTTTCTCAAAAATGCCGCGCGTTATGATAACTATGATCGTAAAGGGCCCGCCGTTTTTGCAGGCGAATATGCCTGTCACGATCATCCCTCAGGAAAGGAGAACAACTTTAAATCGGCGCTTTGCGAAGCCGCCTTTATGACCGGGCTGGAGCGCAATGCCGACATTGTTCACATGTGTACTTACGCGCCGCTGTTTGCCCATGTCGACGCGTGGCAGTGGCGCCCCGATATGATTTGGTTCGACAATCTGTCGATGATGAAAACGCCGAACTTTTATGTTCAGCAAATCTACGCGCAAAACAAGGGGACGAATGTAATGCCGCTGACCATGGATGGAAAGCCGCTTACAGGGCAGGATAACCTGTATGCCTCGGCCGTGTTTGATAAAAAATTGAATGAATGTATCATAAAAATTACGAATACCGGTAACGATGCAAAAAATATCCGCATCAACATGGCTGGAGCAAACAAAGATCAGGTTCTTTCGGTAGGCGACTGTATCACAATGCATAACGAACTAAACGCAGTGAATACGATTGAAAAACCTGA
>WRIQ01000196.1 GCA_009782655.1 Prolixibacteraceae bacterium | reverse complement strand
TGTTCCACGCGGATATACACGCGTTCTGGGTAAGATTGCCGAAATAACCGACAACGGAATCCCCGTTCATTTTTTTACAGGCAATCACGATATTTGGGTTTTCGACTATCTGCCTTCCGAAACAGGCGTCATCGTTCATTGTCAACCGCTGGAAACCGTATTGATGGGAAAGAAATTTTTTCTGGCTCATGGCGATGGCCTCGACGAATCGGATAAAGGTTATCGCTTTCTTAAAAAAATTTTCACCAATCGGGTTGTGCAGAGACTCTATTCATGGATTCATCCGAATTGCACCATTACTTTTGCAAATCGCTGGTCGAAGCGCAGCCGATCTAAAAGAGAACACAAACCCGATATCTTTCAAAACGAAAAAGACGGGATGTACCGTTTTGCCGCTACGACACTTGGGGAAAAGTATTTCGATTACTTTGTTTTCGGGCATCGGCATCATATGTCAGACCTGCCGATTGGTGAAAAATCGCGGTTCATCCTTCTGGGAGACTGGATAAGCCACTTTTCGTATGGCGTTTTCGACGGAGAAAATTTTGAATTAAAAAAATATAAACTGAAATCAACAGAACAGATTTAACTATGGCAGAAAATATTTATACAGTGATTGTTGGTTCGGGAAGTTACCTGCCCGAGCAAATAATAAAAAACGAATATTTCCTTGATTATTCATTTTATGATCCGGCAACGCGAAAGCCGATTGAAAAAAGCAACGAAGAGATTATTCAGAAATTCACAGAAATTACCAATATCGAAGAACGCCGCTGGAGTCCGCCATCGGAACAAACTTCTGACGTGGGATACATGGCGGCCAAAGACGCCCTTGAATCGTCGGGCATTGATCCGGAGAGCCTCGATTTCATCATCGCCGCCCACAATTTTGGCGATGCCGTTGGCGACAATCCGCGTTCGACAATGGTTCCCTGCATCGCGGCACGCATCAAGCAAAAATTGGGATTGAAAAATCCGGGTATGATAGCTTTCGATGTCGTTGCAGGCTGCCCAAGTTGGGTGCAGGCTTTTATTATTGGCGATTTATTTATTAAAACAGGACAATACAAGCGCGGACTGATTGTGGGCGCCGATGTGAACAGCCGCTTTGCCGATCCCAACGACCGCGACGCCATGATTTTTGCCGACGGAGCCGGCGCTGTCATCATCGAGGGCATTGAATCCGCCACGCCTGTAGGAGCGCTGTCGCATGCCGCACAAACCGATTCGACAACCGAGGCAAACTATCTGACAATGGACATGTCGCTCAATTCGGAATGTGCCGAAAGCGGGATTTTTATCAGAATGCAGGGACACAAAGTGTATGTCTACGCCTTGTCAAATGTGCCGGGCGTAGTCAAAAAAAGCCTCGATTTGGCCGGACTCACACTTTCCGACGTCAAAAAAGTGCTTATCCATCAGGCAAACGAAAAAATGGACAGGGCGATTCTCGAAAGACTCTTCAAACTATACAGGATGGACGAAATTCCGCAGGGAATCATGCCCATGACTATCAACAAATTCGGGAACTCCTCATCGGCAACCATACCTACGCTCTACGATTTGATTATGAAAGAGAAAATGGAAGACCACAGTTTCAATTCGGGCGATGTGATTGTACTCACGTCGGTGGGCGCAGGAATGACGATTAACTCGATGGTGTATAAATTTCCCTGAAAGTAATTCCGTTGGCTTTGTTGTTCATCAGCGTACAGATTATTTTTATAACTTTGTGTTTCAAACAAAAGATTTATGAAAGCCAATTCCGCACTTTATCTGGCATTGCATATAGCACTGATTATGACAGCATTAATTGGATTATTCCTTTTTTCCTGTTATTTCATCACGCCCAATTTTGGAATTATTTTCATATACATGTTACTCTTTTTGATTCTGTCGTTTGCAATCATGTATTTCATGCTCAATCGGTTTATATCACAAAAAATCAAACCGTTATACCGGATAATCCGTGATTCTCCGACGAGCAGTAAAAAAATAAACGTAGACAAGCTGGTCGAAGAAAATTCTCTTCCCGAAATAAAAGAGGAGCTTGAGGCGTGGACAAAGGGTCAAACGCAGGAAATAGCACGCTTGAGGGACATTGAAAGATACCGAAAAGAGTTTGTGGGCAATGTTTCTCACGAACTGAAAACGCCGATTTTCAATATACAGGGATATGTTTTGACATTGCTCGACGGAGGACTTAACGACTCGAAAATCAACCGGCTGTACCTCGAACGCGCCGAAAGAAGCGTCGACAGGATGATCTCTATTGTCGAAGATTTGGAATCGATTACCAAACTCGAATCGGGAGAACTGCAACTGAAATTCGAAAAATTGGACATCGTAAAACTTATTGACGAAGTGTTCGACTTGGAACAAATGCTGGCTGGCGAAAGAAATATTTCACTGAAATTTGTTCAGAAACCTGACAAACCAGTTTATGTAACGGCCGACAAAAAAAGAATCACCGAAGTGCTTAATAACTTGGTTAGCAACGCGATAAAATATAATAAAAACAACGGAGAAGTGAAAGTCCTGATACACGACATGGAAGATCATATTATGATAGAAGTATCGGACAGCGGCATAGGTATCGAAAAGCAACATCTACCCCGCGTATTCGAGCGTTTTTTCAGGGTTGACAAATCGCGTTCGCGGGAGCAGGGCGGCACAGGACTTGGGCTTTCCATTGTTAAGCATATTATTGAGGCACACGATCAAACCATCAATGTGAACAGCATCATCGACGAAGGGACAATTTTTACCTTTACACTGCAAAAGGCAAGATAAAATCCATTTTTTGAGGGCGTATTGACAAAGTTCTGTTACCTTTGCCGCATAAAACAAGTTTTATTTTATTCAATATGAGCGAAAATGTTTTTATAATCCTGTTGGTCGACGACGAATCCGATATTTTGGAATTTATGAGCTACAATCTCAGAAAAGAAGGATTTAAAGTATATACCGCCTCCAATGGTGTTGAAGCCTTGGAAATTGCAGAAAAAGAACAACCGCATTTGATTCTCCTCGACGTGATGATGCCCGAAATGGACGGCATTGCCGCTTGTGAGGAAATAAAACGCATTCCCTCGCTGCAAAACACGTTGGTGGCTTTTCTCACCGCCCGTGGCGAAGACTACTCGCAGATTGCCGGTTTCGAAGCCGGCGCCGACGATTATATCACCAAACCGATACGCCCTAAGGTTTTGATAAGCAGGGTGAAAGCGCTATTAAAACGTTTTTCGACAGGAACCGTCGAAACAACGCCTCCCGTGGGCGTCAACACCATGACCATCGGCGATTTGGTCATCGACAAAGAGCGTTATCTCGTCAGGCTGGGCGCCAACGAAATGATCCTTCCCCGCAAAGAATTCGAATTGCTTTCGCTGTTGGTATCCAAGCCCGGAAAGGTTTTCACG
>WRIQ01000195.1 GCA_009782655.1 Prolixibacteraceae bacterium | reverse complement strand
AATGGCAAAGCCAAGGCAAAATAAAAATGCGACAACACGGGCTACCCACAGTAAACGGCACGACCACACTTGGCTGTTCAAGCCGACAGTCTGCAAAGCCGACCATACTCCGTGAAGCACATGAAGCCCTAACAAAACACCTCCAACAATGTATATGAGGCAATACACAACACTCGCCCTGAATAGGGAACTTACCAAAAGGTAGGTGTTTTCCATTTCTCCTCTTCCGACCATAACATGTTGCAGCAGAGGATCGCCAGCAAATTTGATCTTCCAGTAAAAATTATACAGGTGGATCACTAAAAAAACAAAAATCATGGCTCCAAGGATAAACATATTGCGCGACGACCACGAACTTGCATTCGAGAGGTCCTGTTTGGCATATTTCACAGGACGCGCTTTCATGTTTTGCCATGTAATCAGAACAGACCACAAAATGTGAATCAGGAATCCCAGAGCAAGGATTGGCTCAATAATCTTTATGGCCGGATTGGTTGCCATAAAATGGGCGCCTGTATTGAACAGGTCGCCACTGTCGTCAAAAATCAACAATAGGTTAAGCGACAGATGGACTATCAGAAAAAGTATCAGAAAAAGACCTGATGCGGCCATCATAAACTTTCGCCCAATGGATGCGGTAAAAAAATTGCTCATAAATATTAATTTATATTTGTTTTAGCTATTAAATTCTCGTCGACAAATTTAAACCTCCTGTTTTGTTTTCCAAACATCTGGCAGTGTTGGATTGCGTAATTTATAATCTTTCTAAAATAATCAAACCCCGACATTTAACTCTCTGTGGTTCAGAAATTGCTGAAATCATGGTTTTTGACCCGTAAAACAGCTACACATTCAACTTCAACCAGCCAACCCGGACGGCAAACCGGCGCCAACACAATTGCGTGAGGGATAGACAAATAATGTTGCTGCATATATTTATTAATTAATTGATAATCGGCAATATCGCGCAAGTAAACGATCATGCAGGTTACATTGTTCAAATCGGCTCCTGCCTGCTTCAAAAGCGCCCGAATATTTTCGAAAACCCGCGCCGTTTGCCCCGTCAGGTCGCCGTTGTGTAAAATTTCGCCTCGGCTGCCGATGCTGGCCGTTCCCGAAATGAAAATATGTCGCCTGTCGCCATAATCAATTGCTGTTCCCCGCTCGAAAGCCACGCCGTACTCATAGGTGGGATTCAAATGGGATGGCGCCGAGAGAAATTTTATCTGTTCGCCGCGAAGTCCGTCAACGGCATAAGCGTCCATCAGCACTTTCACCGCCGCAACCGGATGACGGCCTTCGATGCCGGTGCTGGCTATGAAATGGCTGTTTTTGTCGAGGCCGTTTTCACTGAAAATGCGGTTGCGTGCGTTTACCATTCCACGGTAATTGTTGTCGATGTCGTGTACAAACAACCATGTGCGCAGACAGTTATCCTTCAGCGTCAATTGATTCTTGCTTAAGAAATGTATATATTCACAGAAAATATCGTCGGTTTGCTCCCTGCTCTCATTTTGAAATTCTCCACTGTGCATCTGCGTCGAAAGAATATGCGTATAGCCATTATGGCGTATGATTCCGTGATTGCCCGCCGTTTCTTTTGTAATGTTTTTACCGGCCAGCAGAATCGCCCACAAAATTACTTTACAACCATTCAGCGGGGGTTGTTCAACAATCGAAACAGGGCCATCGCATTTCGTCATCTCCTCAAGCAGCGGGCACTGATTGGCGGCGTCGCTGATGAAAAACCTCCGGAGAAAAACAGCATCTGCGGAAATATTCCTATCGTCCATAAACTGCCGCAAACCATCTTTAACAGTATTGACCTGCGCCTCGAAATCAGAAACTTCCTGAGGTGAAATAATCAGGTTATATTCCGTGATTTCCTCGCCTGCGAATCCGGAAAAAGAAATTGAAATTTCCCCTGATTCGACTTTTCCAAAGACTATATCGCTGTTTTTCTGCATTCAAAAGAATTAGTAACTGCATACGGTGCACGAAAATAAGAAAATATGGCGAAAGTTGCACCATTCACAAATGCTGATCACTCCCACTTATTCCTGTGGATTTTGGCGGCGTCGTATTTGTCTTTGGGTTTGAAATCGCCATCGGGATAGCCCACCGGAATAACGGCCAACGGACATATATTTGCCGGTAATCCCGTATTTTTGGCAACCACATTCATTCTCTCTTCGTAGGGATACGCAGCAGTCCACACCGCGCCCAAACCCAGCGCTTCGGCCGCCAGAAGAATATTTTGCGCCGCCGCCGAACAATCGAGGTACCAGTATGACGATTTGGCGCTGTCGCCGCAAACAACAATGGACAGCGAGGCTTTGGGAAGCATCTTGGCATAAGGCAGTTCGGCAGCCATGGCTTCGAGGATAGAGTGATCGTCGACCACCACAAATTCCCACGGCCGCGTATCTTTACCCGACGGGGCCGACATACCCGCTTTCAACAACGTTTGCAAATCTTCTTCGCTAATCGGTTTGCCTTCAACATATTTCCGCACACTCTTCCGTCCGAAAATCACTGAAAGCGCTTCTTTTTCCTGTTTCATATTTTCCATAATTTTGGGTTTCTCATTTTTCCCGACGCATGATATTACAACTACAATTACCAGCAGGAAACATGCGATTTTACAGGTAACAATCTTTTTTCTCATTTTGTTTTTTAGCAAATATAGTGAAAGGCGAGCGCAGAGCCAAACTTGTTTGAACTATGCTGAACAGCATCCTGTTTTATCAAAAAATAGCTGAAAAGTAATGCGATACTGTCGCAGCAGTATGAAAAAAGATTAATTCCGGTTTTTGCCTTCCTTTTCCGGTGGCTGCGTGATGCGGAAACTGTAACAACAAAAACAAAGGTTACACATGGAATTGCCCGCTTTTATATATTAATTTTGCGCTACGTTTTTCAAGACAAATATATATTAATTTTGCGCTACGTTTTTCAAGACAAAGATGACAACCGGCGACAGATATATTTCAAGAGGCGTTTCGGCGGCCAAAGAAGATGTGCATGAGGCCATCCGCAATTTAGACAAAGGCTTGTTTCCCAAGGCATTTTGCAAAATCGTTCCCGATATTTTGGGGGGCGATCCCGACTGGTGCAATGTGATGCATGCCGATGGCGCAGGCACAAAATCGTCATTGGCATACCTCTACTGGAAAGAAACCGGCGACCTTTCGGTGTGGGAGGGCATTGCGCAGGACTCGTTGATTATGAATATCGACGATTTGCTGTGTGTGGGTGCGGTGGATAATATTCTCGTATCATCGACCATTGGACGCAATAAGTTGTTAATCCCCAGCGAGGTGATTTCCGCCATTATCAACGGCACGGACGAACTTTTACAGGAACTTCGCGAAATGGGTGTGGGCGTGTATGGCACTGGCGGCGAAACGGCTGATGTAGGTG
>WRIQ01000194.1 GCA_009782655.1 Prolixibacteraceae bacterium | reverse complement strand
AGCCGGTCATCTATCTGGCCGCTTTGGAAAACGGCGCCAACCCCCTCGATTATTTCTCAAACGAAAAGAAAACCTATCCCGAATATCAAGACTGGTCGCCATCCAATTCTGACGGAAAATACGAAGGATACTATTCAATGAAAGGCGCACTGACAAAATCAATTAACACCATTTCGGCAGAACTGATTATGCAAACCGGTATCAACAAAACCATTGAAACAGCCCGCAAACTGGGCATCAAATCCGATTTGCCCGAATATCCGTCGCTGGCATTGGGCGCAGCTTCGTTGAGCCTGCGCGAAATGCTCACAACCTATTCCGCAATTCTGAACGGCGGTATTCCCATTGAACCGCATATACTGGTACGCATTGAAAACAACGAAGGCAACATCTTGGAAGAGTTTGAAGAACCTTATTTCGAGGAAAGCGGCATCGACCCCGAAAACTGCCGCCTGATAGTTGATATGCTCAGCAATGTTATTGAGGACGGAACGGGCAGAGCCATACGAAGCACCTATAAAATCCATGGCGACTTTGCTGGGAAAACAGGAACCACACAAAATCACGCCGACGGATGGTTCATAGGGCTGACGCCGTCGCTCATAGCCGGATGCTGGGTGGGCGCCGACGATCCGGCCGTGCACTTTAGAACCCTGACATACGGACAGGGCGCATACATGGCATTGCCGATTGTGGGAAAATTTTATAATAAAATGTACGCCGACCCGAAATTCGCCTACATGCAAATCCAACAATTCGAAAAACCCGAACCCGATATGCTGCTCGCCATAAATAATCTGGAACCATGGGTTGAAAGCATAAGGCCTTCGTATACTTTTACCGAGATACCCACCCTCAAAGATGAAATTACTTCCCAAGGGCAGGAGAAATTACAGCAACGCCAAAATGCCGAAAAAGAGGATAAAGAACCGGTTTGGACGCTGATTAAAAATATATTCAAAAAGAAGGAAAAGTAGAATTTCCCCTATTTCGCCCGTTCCACTCCGGCGCCGAACAAACAGTTAAAATTAGCTTTCCCGAAAAAAAATCGTCGCTTCGCAAACGCTTTATATACCTGAACTTTTTTGAACCGTAAAAAATTGAGGCAAAAAATAAATCAGAAATGTTTGTTGAAGTTTGCTTTGACGATAGTTTTCACTTCTTCCATATCGACAGGGCGGTGCAACTCATTTTGCATCGAGGTAACCATCGAAGCGTTGAAACCGCAGGGATTAATGTAGTTGAAATAGCGCAAATCGGTATTTATATTTAAGGCAAATCCATGCATGGTAACGAACCGGCTCACCCGCACGCCGATGGCGCAAATCTTACGTGCTTTTACAGGATTTTGCGCATCGAGCCAAACGCCCGTTGCGCCCGGGTTGCGGCCGCTATCAATACCATAGCACTGCAAACTATCCATGACGGCATTTTCCATTCTTTCTATATATTCTCGGATTCCCATCTGGTAATATTCCAAATCGATGATTGGATACCCTACCAGTTGCCCCGGCCCGTGATAGGTTATGTCGCCTCCCCTGTTAATTCTGTAGAACGAGGCGTTGATTTTTTTCAGGAACTTGTCTGAAATCAGCATATTGTCTGCCTGCCCGCTCTTGCCCAATGTGTATACATGCGGATGCTCAACCAGCAGAAAAAAATTTTTCACAGCCGGATTTTTTGCGCTGTTTTTTTCGGCAACAACCTCCGCCAACAATTTTTCCTGATAGTCCCAACACACCTTATAGTCGATGCTGCCTGCATCTATGTAGTTAAATTCTGCCATGACTGAATAACTGAATTTTCTTCTGAAACTCGAACTTTGAATTCTGAACTTCGCTACAAATTCATCGTTGCTTTCCAATCTCCTCTCCTTTTGTCAGTTCCGAAACGTCGAAATCTTTGTTCATCGTATATAAAATGGTATCACCCTCAAACCGGGGCCTTATAATATCCAAGACAATGAAATCGGCCAGCAACTGCTCCGCTTTCCGATACGAAATGCAGGCTTTCCTCGCCAATCTCGAAACCGTTATAAACTCATTTTCAGCCAGATAATTCAGAAGAAAAAATTCCGAATCGCCGAGTGTTAAAATCACGCCGTTGCTTTTCTTTTCCCGTTGCCACACGTCGATCATTACCTTGTTGGCCAAGCGGTTTTCATCTTTATAGCGAAAATAGGCGATCCACCGATTATCTTCGTTTTTAGCGAAATACGGCTTGTTATTACCCGGTTCCACATTGATTTGTAAAACGGTTTTCCCATTTTCCGTAAACTGGCGGGTGGTAAACAAAATTGCCGGCTTACTGTACATTCGCGCTGCCGCCTCAACCATATAATACTCCTCATCGGAACTTACGCCCACAATATTGCCATTGTCTTTCACGCCAACCAAAAGGCTTCCGCCATCGGTATTGGCAAAGGCGACGAGCGATTTGGCAATTTTCCGCGAATCGGTGATGCAGTATTTAAAATCCTGCTTTTGATGCTCGCCCTGCTTAATCAGTTTTATCAATTGTGAATCCACAACCCATATTTTTTATATATGAACGATACAAATTTGCATTAATTTTTCATTTGAAAATGGCGTCCAGTTTTTTCAGGTTTATCCGAAAGCGGACGAAGAAAAATATTCCTGCAAAAAAGAGCCCGAGCAAATAGCCGTACCATATTCCTGTGGGGCCGGCGGCGGTTCTGAAAGCTAAAAACCAACTGGCCGGAATTCCCAAGCCCAAGTATGCCAAAAAAGCAATCGCCATGGGAACTTTCACATCGGCCATTCCGCGCAGGTTTCCCAGCATAACCACCTGCAATCCGTCGAAAACCTGAAATAGCGCCGCCACAATAAGCAACTGCGAGGCAACGTGAATCACCTGTTCATCCTTTGTGAAAAATAGCGGCAGTTGGTGCCTGAAAATGATGAACAAAACACCCATCAACGACATGAAAACCACCGCCATGTGAGCAGCCGCGTAAGCAGCTTTCCGCATGGCCGCAAAATCGCCCATTCCCATCTGGTGGCTCACCCTGATGGTACAGGCTGTTGAGATGCCCAGCGAAATCATGTAGGTTGCAGACGATAAACCCATGGCCACCTGATGCGCTGCCAGCGAAACGTCGCCCAACCATCCCATCATTATGGCGCCGATGCTAAAAGCCGACATTTCGACAATAAGCTGAAAGGCGATGGGAATGCCTATCTTCAACATCTTTAATATTTCTTTGATTTTTACGACCTGCCTGAGAGCGATCTGAAAACAACGCCGGAATGAACCGATACTTGCGATGACCACTCCAAAAGCTATCAGCATAAAAACACGTGCTATGAAAGTTCCCACTCCGGCGCCGACAAGCCCCAATTCGGGAGCGCCGAACTTGCCGTAAATAAAAATATAATTCCCCGCCACATTAACGACGTTGGC
>WRIQ01000193.1 GCA_009782655.1 Prolixibacteraceae bacterium | reverse complement strand
TTCGCTGCCTTCGTGGCGCAACCCCGACACAGGCGTATATTTCGCCCAATCGGAACCATCGGGGCTCATAGCTCCCAAAAGTGCGTTGTAATATGTCAGCTCGATGTCGTTGGCATATTTCGCTTCTCCGGTGAGCCGGAGCAGTTGCTGGTTCAGTTTTATCCATGTCACGGTCACGCAGGTTTCCTGAAAGTGGTATATGGGTAATGTCTGAAATCGTTTCCCGCCAAACCAGCATTCGGCGGCGGCGCCCGAACCCACAATGTTGATTTCGGTATCCAAAATATTCTGCCATGTTTTTTCGACGGCGGCTTTAAACTCGCTGTTTCCGGTGAGGCGGTACAATTCAAGCAGACCTTCGTAGCACGACATCATTTCGTAAGCTTTTTGTCCCTGTTCGGGGCTGTACCAGCTTTGCGACGGTGGAAAGCGGCGGGCCACATCCACGTCGGCTTTCGATATGAGCGCCGCGCCTCTGTCTGTTTCCCACAGTTTCACAATCTGTTCGGCAAAATCCAAATACCGCTTTTCGCCCGTGCGAGCATACAGTTGGCAAATCGGCTCCAGCACCGACGAGGCGGCCATCCCGCGATAATTCCCAAGTAAACTTATGGGAATATCGTTGTCTTTCAACTCTTTCATCAGATGGTCAGCTAATTTGACCGCCGCCTGCAATGTTTTCTTGTCGTCCGTGATGTCGTAATAGGCCAACAGCCCCAACATGCAATATTTCCGTCCCCAGATATCCCAAGCCTGAAGATGATTCTTTTCGGCATAATTGCCGATGTATCCGTCGGGCGTTTGCGTAGCCATCAGTCCGCTAACGGCCTTGTCAAGGGTTGCTTTCAGCCCGGGCGTAGGTTTGTATTTGTATGCCAAAACCGCCGACGTGAACCACTTGCCCCAAAACTCGCTTTGCCAGCAGGTGGTCTCGGTGCGATTGCGAAAAGGCTCTATCAATCGCTCGACATCCTGTGCCAGAATACGATTTTCGTATGAAGCATCCAATTTTTCGCCAATAAATTCGTTGACTGACAAAGGCTTGGCCTCCGATAATTTATCCTCAACAACTGGTTTTACCACTGTCTTTTGCGCCGAAACAGTCATCGACAACAATAGGATGGAGATAAAATAACACGCAGAAAAAACTATTTTGCAATTCATAACAATGAGGTTTTACATCCGCAAGTTAACAATATTCCCGATTTCTTATTGTCATTGATTTGTTTTTTAACCAGATCGTCTGCTCTCGGGATTTGCAAATGCTTATTCGCAGCGCGATTTTGTTTCTTTTTATGCAAGCAAGAAAAATCACTTCTTGCTAAATATTAATTTTTTGTCATTTATATTTACATTTTGCAATAAAAATCATAGTTTTTTTGATAAATTTTCATTTTTTTATAGCGAAAACAGAAAAATCAACTATCTATATTCTTAAAAATGGAAAGAAAAACTGCAGAATTTATCGAGGATTTTATGGCAAAGATTATTGCCAAGGATCCTTTGGAGAAGGAGTTTCATCAGGCGGTTCACGAAGTTGTGGAAAGCCTTGCCCCGTTTGTAATTCAGAATCCCGTATATATGAAAAACCGGATTCTTGAGCGCATGGCGGAACCCGAGCGCGTAATCCTGTTCAGGGTGCCATGGACAAATGACCGGGGCGAAGTGGAGATTAACCGCGGATATCGTATTCAAATGAGTAGCGCCATCGGCCCGTACAAAGGAGGCATTCGTTTTCACGCTACGGTGAATCTGAGTATTTTAAAATTTCTTGCATATGAACAGGTTTTCAAAAACAGTTTGACGACGCTGCCCATGGGAGGCGGAAAAGGCGGTTCGGATTTCAATCCCAAAGGAAGATCGGACAATGAAGTAATGCGTTTCTGCCAGTCTTTCATGACCGAATTGCAGCGCCACATAGGCGCCGATACCGACGTACCTGCCGGCGATATCGGCGTTGGCGGCCGCGAAATCGGTTTCATGTACGGGCAATACAAACGCCTGCGCAACGAATTTACGGGAACACTCACCGGCAAAGGCCTCGGCTGGGGCGGAAGTCCGCTGCGTCCCGAAGCGACCGGATACGGAGCCACCTACTTTGCACAGGAGATGCTCAATACGCGCGGCAACGAAATTGCAGGGAAAACAGTGGCCATCTCCGGCTCCGGAAATGTTGCCCAATACGCGGTAGAAAAGGTGACACACTTGGGAGGAAAAGTTCTAACACTCTCTGATTCAAATGGTTTTATTCACGATCCGGAGGGTATCGATAAAGAGAAACTGGAATTTGTGAAAGAGCTGAAAAATGTTTTCCGCGGAAGAATTTCCGAATATGTGAAAGAATTTCCGGGAGCCAAATATTATGAAAACCAATGCCCATGGAACGTTCCCTGCGAAATTGCCATGCCCTGCGCAACGCAAAACGAAGTGAATGAAAGTGACGCCAAAACATTGATAGCCAACGGCTGCCTTTGCATCTCGGAAGGCGCCAATATGCCATCGACGCCCGAAGCCATTCACGCTTTTCAAGCGGCAAAACTGCTTTATGCGCCCGGTAAAGCGGCCAATGCAGGCGGCGTAGCTACCTCAGGGCTTGAAATGTCGCAAAACTCAATGCGCCTCGTTTGGACACGCGATGAAGTGGATGCAAAACTGCATACCATTATGAAAAATATTCACGAAACATGCATCGGCTATGGCAAAGAAAGCGACGGATACATAAATTATGTGAAAGGCGCTAATATCGGCGGATTCCTGAAAGTCGCCAATGCCATGCTGGCACAGGGAATCGTATAAACGGCGTATTACTTTTCAATTTTAGGCAGGAAAATGTATGCCTCCCTCGAAATTTGTTTCGTGGGGAGGCATACATTTTTAATCGGCGCCTGCTCAGTCCGTAAAATTATTGAGCAGAGCATCCATCAGCGGATGCGAGAAAGCCAGCTTGCCGTCAACCACCACCACTACATCGGTTTTTGCCTTGACGCAAAGCTTGTTATCGCTTTTGCGGAAAATGTCCTGATAGAAAACATATTTCACACTCTCGCGCTTCATTTTCAGCTTCGAGATAAAAACATCGCCCGATTTCAGCGACTGTTTATACGAAATCTGAACTTTTGCAACCACAGCGTCAACATTTTGCGTGTGCATATAGGCAAAACTTACGTTGTTTTTCAACAAATATTCATGCCGTGTATGCTCCAAATAATTCTGATATACAGCATTATTCACAATTCCCTGCAAATCGCATTCGTAGTCTCTCACCTTAAATTCGAGTTCGTAATCGTACATAATGGTTTTCTGATTTTTTTTTTACAAATATAGATTTCCGCACGGAGAAAATGTTTGTTTGTAAATTGATGTTTGTTTGCCAGCGCCTACCCGTTTTGCAACACTCCTCCGAAAGAAAAACCAATTCATTTTCAAATTATTC
>WRIQ01000192.1 GCA_009782655.1 Prolixibacteraceae bacterium | reverse complement strand
CCTGTGTGATATTGATGCTCCCGTAGAGAAAGATATTGTTGTCTTTATCGAGTCTGAAACGCAAAGCGCCGTCGCCCTGTCCCTTGATCACGTCGCTGATTTGCGTGTTGTAAATCATCTGCGCACTGGCGTCGGGCGTAACATTTATGACCACATCCATTTCAAAGCTTCCGGGCGTATCTTTGGGGCTTGCTGATTGCCTGACGACGCCTTCTGAACCTCCGGTTTCTTCCGAAACAAAACGTACAAAATCATATTTCGTCACTTCGCTGTCGTTGCTCAGCACAATGGTGAACGATGTTCCCGGCAAAGTGGTTGCAGTTCCATCCATTTTCATATTGTTGGCCACCCCTGTAATTTTTATATCGCCCGAGGCAAACGCTTTTCCGTAGAAAGCATTGTTGTCGCTGAAAGTAGTGTTCAGCGCCTGAATTTGCGGTGTTTGCACCGAAAGGTCATACACCATATTTTTTAGACCGGTATGCTTTATTGTGCCGTTGAGAAAGGCGAAATTCCCGTCGGGGTCTGTAGTCCTGATGTTGTTGAAAATTATCGAGTTGCCTGAAAAACGTATGCTGTCGTTCAACTGGTAAGGAACTTGGGTATAGTCGATTTTCAATCCGGCTTTTTCTGCGAATACGGCTCCGTCGAGTTGTATATTGTTTAGGGCTCCCGAAATGACCACCCTGCCGCTTCCCTGCCCTGAAAAGTCGGAAAATACGTTTTTTATGGCCAGCCCCAGCATCGAAATGGGAAGGTGATCCAAGCCTACGTCAAACCGGAGTTCCCTGCTGGTCGGATCGACAAATCCGTTTCCATCAAGGCTTGTTACTCCATCTTTCAGGATTTTCAAACTGGCGTCGATTTTCTGGGTATTGTTGTTCCAGCCGCTGGAAATCTGCACATCGCCAATATCTTGTTTGGTAAACCTGAAATCCGCCACATTTATGTCGGCGCCTATCCTGCGGGCGGCATAGAAATCCGAAATACTCAGGTGCCCGTTTACAACACCTTCCAGCCCAATTTGCCGTTGCAAATAGTGGTCGAAACTGCTGAGCCCGACGCCTTGCATTGTCAACCTGAGTTCATCGTCGTTCTGTTCCGAAATTTTTCCATTCATCGTAAATGCCTGATTGCTATTGCTGAACAAGAAATTTTTGATAGCTACGGCCGTCGAGTCGATGGTCACCGAAGAGGGCGCCAAACGCCATAGCGAATCGGCAATCATTATTTCCGAGTCCAATATTTCGGCGTTCAACAGCGGAAAGCCGCCCGATTCGCGTTTAAAGAGGTGCAAAACCGACTCGATATTTCCATGGTACGACAGAGCGTCCGAATTTCCCCATATCAGGCGCGTGTTCATGTTGTCGTTGGCGGCATCTATAAAAAGTCCCAGATTTTTCAACGCGAAGTTTTTCCCAAAAGAGAGTTCATCCAGCCGTATTTTCAGATTCAGTTTATCGGTATATGGCGTGATGTTAATATCCGTGTTTCTCACATCGAGGCCATTCCATGTGAATCCGGGAATTTTGCCCTCCACTTTTATTGTCCCTTCGTAGCTGTCCAAATCGCAATACATCGAAAACGGCGTTTCAATGGCCAGCGACGGAATGAAAACTTGGGTTATCTCGTCCAAATTTTTCACTTCCAATGTCATGTCGAAGAGGTTGTTGAACAGAAAATTATTTTCCTTTCCGGCCAGCGACGGCAGATATTTGGTGAAAACCGAACCGAATGAGTCGAAAAGCGTTGCGAAATGGTAAATGCCGTCGATGGACAAATCGAAAAAATCGGAAACAATGCTCGCGTGGCTTATGTATTCGTCGATATGTGTATTGATTTTAAAACTTTCACAGTTCAATTCGCCGTTTTGATTGGTGTATTGTCCGTTTGTAAGATGAATGGAACCGTCAATATTATCCAAACTGTAGCCCGAAAAGTTGGCGTTTAGGTCAAGCGTAAGGTCGCTCACCGAATTGACGGTATCAATTTTCAAAGCCACAAAATCGGCTTTTTCCAATTCGAGGCTGAAATCGAATACGGGTATTTGTTTGTTAAAATCGAACTCCCCGACAAACGACAGTTGCAGATTGGGATCGTCAATCGCCATATTCCCGTCAAATTTGCGGTTGATGAAATTTCCGTTGAGCGAGATGTTACTGTAATCGTAATAATTCAGAAAGAGCTTTGAAATCAGCCCGTCGAATTCGCCGTTGAAACTTCCTCTTTTCTGATCGAAAACTCCGTTGACAAGTCCGTTTAATGTTACGTCGCCTACCAAATCCGATTGGACAAGATGGCCTATGTTGAAGTTTTCGGTTTCAATTTTTCCGTTATAACGAATAATATCTTTGGCTCCGGGAACAATGGAAAGGTCGGTTTTCACTTGTCCCATCTGGCTTTTCAGCGTTCCGTAAGCGACAAAATCGGTCGGGAAACCCGCGAAACTGCCTTGGTAAGAAATAATGCCCGAATTATAAACTGCCGGCGGAAACGAGATATTCCTGTTTTGCGAACTTATCGGTAAATTGATGCGACTCAGGTCGTTAAAATCGGTTTGCGCTTGTTTTAAATCCACAAAAATGAACGGCTCGGCGCTGTCTGAAAGATAATTAAGCGACACATCGCAATATAGACGGGTGTTGTCGCCGGTGGTGATGTCCAAGTTTTTCGCCCTAATGTAATCGCTGTTGCCCGAGAAAATTCCGGACACATAAAATTCCTGATCCATTCCTTCTATTTGCGGAAAAAAAACAGCCGCATCGGCAAGGTTCACCGTCGATTTATTAAGTTCGAGTTTTATATTGCTGTACAGTTCTTCTGTCCCTGGCAACTCTTCCTGTGTATAGGCAAAGTTGGCATTTTCAACGGCCGATTTCAGGGTCTCGAGCCGCAAATCGTCGATATAAAAATTTTTGCCTGCCAGTTTGAAATTTGCCGACATTTCGTTCAGGTAGAATCCGCTACTTTCGAGGAGCGACATCGAAAAGAGACGAAATCCTAAACTGTCGGGCGAATAATGAAACTGATCGATACGCATTCGCAATTCATCGATGCCCAGCGTGACAGGCTTTTCTCCAAGCGAGTGATAATTTACCGCCGATTTATTGATGATGAAACGATTGCAATTGAAACTCCATTTTTCGTTGGGAGGAATTTCTTTTTTGGGTGTTCGACCGAAAAAGCTAAAATTGAAAACGCCCTTTGTATTTTGCTTAACATTAATTTTGGTATTTTCGCATGAAAGCCGACTCAACGATATGTAACGGCGCGAAAAACTCAGAGTATCGAGCGTAGCCGATACTTTTTCGGCAAAAAGCAGTGTATCGGCATTCTGATCCTCAATCCAGACTTCTTTCAGAATAACCTTCGAAAACAGCGCCACGTTGACGCCGCCAACATATATGTTTGTGTTGAATTGTTTGGACAGATAGCGGGTTATTTTTTGGGCAAGATAGGTTTGCA
>WRIQ01000191.1 GCA_009782655.1 Prolixibacteraceae bacterium | reverse complement strand
TCCACATCGCGAATGCCCATGCGGTACATGTGATTCACGGCATTGCCGCCACCACCGCCAACGCCAATCACTTTGATGATTGAACCCGAAGCCTTGTTGAGTTTGAAATCTAAAATATCATTTGTCATCTTTCCCTGTTTTATGAATTTATATTTTGATCCTCGTCATCGAAAAACTTCGAGAACCTGTTGAAAAACCAGTTGTTGATGTCCCCGGTTTCCTTGACTGTTTTTGTTTTTTTAGGTTTCTGCGTTTTTTCTTTAATCGGTTTCTTTGTTTTTTCTTCTGCTTTCACACGGGAATTATATTTCTCATTATCATCTATTTCCAATTCGAAAACCGTTTGGATTTTCGCCTCTTTTTTCTCCTTGAAGCCTCCGTGGTACGTTCCTTCATATGCGGGTATTGGCTCAGTCTCAAAGTGTGTTTCCGTTTCGATACCGGGGCAGGGTCTGCTATTGTTGACATCTCCAAGAGAAATATACTCGACGTCAACCTCTTTTTTTTGTTTACTGTGAAATCCGGTACACAGAATGGTGACGCTGATCTGGTCGCCAATGGCTTCGTCGCACCCGTTTCCCCAGATGATGTCGGCTTCCTGTCCCGCTTCCATTTGCAGGTATTCGATGATTTCGCCAATTTCGCCGATGGTAATTTCGTAGTTACCCGAAATAAGGTTAAGCAAGATATTTTTAGTTCCCTTGATCTCCTGATTGTCGAGCAATGGCGAGCGCAACGCCTGTTTCACTGCATCCATGGCGCGGTTGCCGCCGGTTGCCAGCCCTGTGCCCATAATAAAGACTTTGCTGTCGTGCATAACGGTATGAACGTCGGCAAAGTCGATATTTATATTTCCGTGCAGCGTGATGATTTCAGCGACGCCTTTGACAGCGGTAGCCACCACTTTGTCGGCCAGTTTGAAAGCCTGACGCGCAGGAAGTTCACCGTAAATAGTGCGAAGCCGCTGATTGTTGACAATGAGCATACTGTCCACATACTTGCGCAATTTTTCTATTCCATCGTTGGCCTGATTGAACCTTTTCGCGCCTTCCGACGGCGAAGGAATGGTTACCACGGCAATGGTGAGGATGTCCAATTCCCTGGCAAGTTCAGCAATTACCGGCGCTGCTCCTGTTCCTGTGCCGCCGCCCATTCCGGCGGTGATAAACAGCATTTTGGTATTCGCGAGTGCGGCTTTCAAGTCGTCATAATTCTCCAGCGCTGCCTGCTCGCCCATTTGCGGGCGGTTTCCGGCGCCGCGCCCCTCGGTGAGGGTGACACCCAACTGAATTTTTATCGGCACGGGGCTGTTGGCCAACGCTTGTCCGTCGGTATTGCATACAATATACTCGACGCCGGTGATACCTTCCTCGAACATATAATTCACAGCATTACAACCTCCGCCTCCTACTCCAACCACTTTTATAATGGAAGTTTCGCTTCTTGTAAAATCAAACTGTATAAATTCGTTTTCCATTTTGAGCTCTCCTTTAATATTAATCGTTGTCGCTAAAAATTATATCCAACTGTTTTGCTATTTTTTGGGTGATTCCGTTGAAAAAATTGTTTTTTTTGCCGTTTGGCATAATCTTAACGTTGCTTGCGCCCGACGAGGATTTCGACAATGACAGTTTCAACGCTCCCAATGCTGTTACAAAATCTCTCGTGTCAAATTCAGGATTTTTTTCCAGTTTCATTTCCGGTTTTCCAAGCCGTGCGTCCATACCTGTCCTGTATTTCAAAATCTGAAGGATGTTCTTCAGGCGGGAGGAACCGCCCACCAACACAATTCCCTGATGGGAATGTTTCATCAAACCGCTCTTTTCGATTTGGGAATATGCATCGTCGAAAATTTCTTCCAACCGCGCCTGAATAATGTATGCCAAACTCTTAAACGAGATTTCCTTCGACTCCCAGCCTTCGCCTCCGGGAATGGTGACCACCTTTTCTTCTTCGGCAAAATCGCCCATCGCCTGTCCAAATTGCGTTTTCAATTGCTCGGCAAAGCGGCGCAAGATGGAACACCCCTCTTTGATATCGGTAGTTATCACTTCTCCGGCGAAAGGAACCACCGCCGAGTGCATGAAATGCCCGCTGTGATAAACAGCCAGCGAGGTAGTGCCCGAACCGACGTCGACAACAACAACGCCGGCATCTTTTTCGTCGCTGTTGAGGACGGCCTCCGATGTTGCCACCGACGATATAATCAACCTGCCAAGTTGAAGGCCGCAACGCGAGAGCGCCATTTCAATATTGTCCTGATACGATTTGGGACCAATCAGCATCTTGAAAAATGCTTTGACGCTCCGCCCCGCATACCCCACCGGCTTGACTATCCCCGGCTCGTCGTCGATGGTATAGTCCTGCGGAAAAATGTGGTAAATCTTGTATCCCGGATTCAAAGGCAAATTTTTGGCCTCGTTGAAAATGTAGTCTATATCCTGCTGATTGACAAAACCTCCGCCGTTGGTATAACGGTTACATTCGAAATCTACGGTAAGAACAGCCTGCCCCGACATTGTTACGTTAACCTTGCGGATTTCGATGCCGGCCTGTTCTTCCAGTTTGCGTTTGAGGTCGCCCAGCACTTTCGAACACTCTTCGATATTCAGTACAACGCCCCGCTTAATCCCTTGCGATGGCAAAGATGCGTGGCCCAAAATCTCAATTTTGCCATTTTCGTTTTTGCTGCCCACCAGACCCCTTATCTTCGAAGTACCAATGTCGACAATTGCTGTGATTTCTTGTTTCGACGCCATATTATTATCTTTTTTTTGCTACGATTTGACCATTATATTTCAAACTTATTTTTTCATATTTATCCCAGTTTTTTCCCTGTAGCACCTGTTCGTAAAAAGCCATCAGGTTGCGCAATTTTTTCTTGTAGTCGGTTGCCTCGCCAAACTCGATGATATGATTTCCCACCAGCGGCGTCAGAAGCAATTCCTTATTGTTGTTCACAAAAATCTGCTTTATCTGGGAGCTCCAAAACTTATCGTCGGCAATATGCAGAACGAAAGGCAAAATCTGTTCGCGCACCGCCTCCTCCTTCACATTGCCCGACACCAACATAACGTTGACAGAATAATCGGTCGATGTCGGGAATTTATTGCCGTCAACGTCAAGGTAGTAACTCTCCTTGTCGGATATCACCCTGAGCGCGGGCTTGCGGTATTTCACTTTGACGCCGAGCGTTCCGCGATATTTTGAACTGTCGCGTACCACCGTTTTATATACGTGGGCGCGCTCGATGATGCTACTGGTTTCCACCGCTTTTTTTATCTCTTCCGCGTTGATATCTTTCAGCCTTCGACCGAGAATTTCTTCTCCTGCCGAATTTGCCAGCCTGATAACCTCTGCCTTATCAAGCCGTGCTTCATTTTTTTCTTCATTGAAAACAGAAATTTCGCTGCACGTAACCGACGAGGTTTCTGCAGATGAAAAGGCGAGCGTTATGATCAGGGCGACGAGTAATG
>WRIQ01000190.1 GCA_009782655.1 Prolixibacteraceae bacterium | reverse complement strand
AAAAGCCGCCCTGCAGGCGGCTTTTTAATTATTTTATTTCACCTGTGAAGAATCATTTATCTCACTTTTTCGACAACAGTTTTGAAAGCTTCGGGATGATTTGTCGCCAAATCGGCCAATGCTTTGCGGTTCATTTCGATGTTGGCTTTTTTGAGCAATCCCATGAACTGCGAATACGAAAGCCCTTCGAGGCGGGCTGCTGCGTTGATGCGCATAATCCATAAAGAACGGAAATGTCCTTTTTTCTTGCGTCTGTCGCGATATGCATATTGCTGGCCTTTTTCCCATGTGTTTTTTGCAACTGTCCAGACATTTTTACGGGAGCCGAAGTAACCTCTCGTGCGCTTTAATATTTTTTTTCTTCGGGCCCGTGATGCTACATGATTTACACTTCTTGGCATACTTTTTTGTTTTTTGGCAATTGGCGGCTCTTTTGGGAGCACTTGATAGCGCAATTGTCGGGTTTATAACTCTTTTTACTTAAAAAAATTTTACGATTAAAAATTATTTCATATTCAACATCAGCTTCACATTCTGCTCGTTGGTAGAATCAATAATGGTCCAGTATCCCAGATTCCTTTTACGTTTCGTACTTTTTTTAGTCAGAATGTGGCTTTTGTAGGCATGTTTTCTTTTAATCTTTCCTGATCCGGTAAGCTTGAATCTTTTCTTCGCTCCGGAATTGGTCTTCATTTTTGGCATTTTCCTACTTTTTTTAAAATAAATTACTCTTATGATTTCTTCTTGGGTGAAATAAACATGGTCATTCTTTTTCCCTCCAATTTGGGAAGTTGCTCCACTTTGCCGTAATCTTCCAGCGCCGTTGCGAAGCGCAACAGTAGAATTTCGCCCTGTTCCTTGAAGAGGATAGAGCGTCCTTTGAAGAAAACATAGGCTTTTACCTTAGCTCCCTCCTGAAGAAATTTCTCGGCGTGGCGCAATTTAAAGTTGAAGTCGTGTTCGTCGGTTTGCGGGCCAAACCTGATTTCTTTCACAACAACTTTTACGCTTTTGGCTTTAATTTCCTTCTGTTTCTTTTTTTGTTGGTACAAAAATTTGGAAAAATCTATCACTTTGCAAACCGGCGGATCGGCTTTGGGCGAAATTTCCACCAAATCCAAATCAAGTGAATCGGCAATTTTCAAAGCCTCGCGCAGGGGATAAACCCCCGGAGATTCGATATTGTCTCCTACTAGACGCACCATAGGCGCTTTGATTTTTTCATTCACTTTATAGCCGCTCGTGTCGTCATACTCGACTCGTCTGTTCGGCCTTGTGATTACTTTTTTAACAGCTATAACTTAGTTCCTCCTAAAATTTTAATTATACAATCCTGTTAATTGTTTTTTTATTTCTTCCTGAATGTAAGCGGTAAATTCGTCAATCGCCATGGCGCCCTTGTCGCCTTCGCCTTGCCGTCGAACCGCAACAGTCTGATTATCTTCTTCTTTCTCGCCCACTATCAGCAAATAAGGAATCCGTTTCAATTCGTTGTCCCTTATTTTTCTGCCAATCTTCTCATTGCGGTCGTCAACAAAACTGCGAATATCGGAATTTTTTAAAATATTTGAAATCTTGTTCGCATAATCGTTATATTTTTCGCTGATTGGCAGAATGGCCGCTTGATCGGGTGTGAGCCACAATGGAAATTTCCCTGCTGTATGCTCAATGAGCACAGCCACAAAGCGTTCCATCGATCCGAAGGGTGCGCGGTGAATCATAACCGGGCGGTGGCGTTTGTCGTCGGCGCCGATGTATTCGAGTTGGAATCGTTCCGGCAGATTGTAGTCTACCTGAATGGTTCCCAACTGCCAACTGCGTCCCAGAGCATCTTTGATCATAAAGTCGAGTTTAGGCCCGTAAAAAGCGGCTTCGCCCAATTCCGTGATCGTATCGAGGCCTTTCTCTGCGCAGGCTTCCACAATGGACTGCTCGGCTTTGTCCCAGTTTTCGGAACTGCCGATATATTTTTCGGGCTTTGCAGGATCGCGTAACGAAATCTGCGCCCGATACTCTTTGAAATCTAACGCTTTGAAAATGATAAATACGATGTCTATCACCTTTTTGAATTCGTCTTTGAGCTGGTCGGGGCGACAGAAAATATGCGCATCGTCCTGCGTGAATCCGCGTACGCGCGTCAATCCATGCAATTCGCCGCTCATTTCGTAGCGGTAAACCGTGCCGAATTCGGCCAGTCTGAGCGGCAAATCTTTGTATGAATGTGGCTTTGCTTTATATATTTCGCAATGGTGCGGACAATTCATCGGCTTCAACAGATATTCTTCGCCTTCGACTGGCGTTTTTATGGGTTGAAACGAATCTTTGCCGTATTTCTCGTAATGCCCCGAAGTTTTATACAGGTTGACGTCGCCGATGTGCGGCGTAATCACCTGCTCGTATCCGAATGTTTTCTGTATCTTTTTCAGGAAGTCTTCTAATTGTCCGCGCAGTTGGGCGCCGCGTGGCAGCCAAAGCGGCAGGCCCTGTCCCACGGACTCGGAAAAAGTGAACAACTCCAACTCTTTGCCGATTTTCCGGTGGTCGCGTTTTTTGGCTTCTTCGAGTAGAATCAGATACTCTTCCAGCATTTTCTGTTTCGGAAAAGTGACGCCATAGACACGCGTGAGCATCTGGTTCCGGTCGTTTCCGCGCCAGTAAGCTCCGGCAATGGACATCAACTTGATGGCTTTTATGTAGCCGGTATTGGGCAAATGCGGGCCACGGCATAAATCGGTAAAATTCCCCTGTTTGTACAGCGTTATTGTTCCGTCTTCCAGCTCGCCTATCAATTCGGTTTTCAACTCGTCGCCCTTTTGTGCGAAAAGCGTCAGAGCGTCTTCTTTGGAGATGGACGAACGGGCAATATTTTCATTTTGACGGGCCAATTCGAGCATTTTCTTCTCTATTTTCTCTAAATCTTTTTCGGTAAGTTGTTGTTCGTTAGCAAGTTCTATATCGTAATAAAAACCGGTGTCAACCGTTGGGCCGATTCCGAATTTTGTTTTCGGGAAAACAGCTTCGATGGCTTCCGCCATGAGGTGCGCCGACGAATGCCAGAATGTCTCTTTTCCTTCGCGGTCGTCCCATGTCAACAGCCGAATGGAAGCATCGCGGCCTATGGGACGTGTTAAATCCCAAACTTCGCCATCGACTGCGATTGCTAGCACTTCTTTCGCAAGTCGGCTGGAAATTGACTGCGCTATATCGAAGCCGGTCACGCCGACTTCAAATTCCCTTATACTGTTATCGGGCAATGTTATCTTTATCATTACAATATATTCTTTCCAAAATTTCAGCGTGCAAAGATAATACTTTCAACGCAAAAGCTCGATCATTTGAGATGTTTTTGTTATGCGGTAGATTCAACTATCAAATGCAACTCTGCTTCTTGTTGGTTATGAGCTTGTTCTTCTTGTTGAAATGAGAATAACTTTCTGAGGGAAAGTTATTTCCCATTCCAACAAGCCATTATTATCA
>WRIQ01000189.1 GCA_009782655.1 Prolixibacteraceae bacterium | reverse complement strand
ACGCCCGGGCGGCAGATCGCGGATCACCGACACGTCTAGGTCGCCGAACACCGTGAGAGCAAGGCTGCGGGGTATGGGCGTGGCGCTCATCATGAGCAGGTCGGGGACATCAGCGTCTTTACCGCCGGCGGAAAGGCCCTTCGCCATGATGGCCTGGCGCTGCACCACGCCGAAGCGGTGCTGCTCGTCCACCACAACGAGGCGGAGCTTCCGGTACTCCACATCCCGGGAAAAGAGGGCGTGGGTTCCCGCGACAAGATCAACTTCCCCGGCGGCAAGGGCCTTAAGAAGCTGCGCCCTTCCCGCGGACTTGAGGTTCCCCGTGAGGAACGCGATGCGTATGCCCAAAGGCTCAAGATAGCGGGCGGCGTTTTCCGCGTGCTGCCTTGCCAGCAGTTCCGTGGGGGCCATGAGCGCGGCCTGCCCCCCTGCCTCCGCCGCTTTGAGCACGGCAAGAAAACTCACCAGGGTTTTGCCGGAGCCCACATCCCCCTGGAGGAGCCGGGCCATTGGGAAGTGACCGCTCATGTCGGTGTTAATCTCGGCAATGGCCGACTTCTGGCCCGGTGTAAGAGCGAAAGGAAGCCGCTGGAGGAGGCGCTGCAAATCGTCGCGGGCGCGGACATAATCCGGGCGCGAGCGGATACTGGTCAGATGCCGACTGATCGCCCCGACGGTGGGGCCGATGCTCATGGCGTTGTCGTTCACAAAGCCGCTTTCGGTAGAGTTTCTGAAATATCGAAGTTTTGTATGGTTCAATCCGCCGGAATAGCGAAATTTCACCGGCGCTCCAAAGTTTTTAAATTCAATTTGTGCGCGTATTTGCTCGTCGTCCTGATACTCAATGCGATTAGAGCCTTCGTACGACATCAGTTGCGGAAGGTTGCGACGGCTTTCCTGATACCAGCCCCGCGCTACAATCATGCTTTTTGCACCTGCCGTAAGGTAAAACTCCTGCAACGCCGCCCATTTCCGGTAGTCGGCATTTTTGAGTGTATCGTTGCGGTAGGGCAGAACGCCCACGTTGTAAAAAGGAAAACTGTTCTGCGAATGGTCGTACATAAATCGCGTTATCGAACGAAATTGTTTGGCGCCGGTTTGCAATTTTGCCATATAGCGTCCCGTGTCAAAGGAACCACGTTCTATTGCCGCGTTAACAGCATGGTTTACATTCCAGTTTGGTTGATTATTTAGATGAATGCTTCCGCCTAAAGCTCCCGAACTTTCGGCCAATGAACTTCCGCCATGCAGCAAAAAAGCGTCGTCGACAAAAAGAACAGGCAGCAGCGATAAATCCACTGAACCGCGCATGGGTGAGTTCACCGACATCCCGTTCCATTCCACTTTTGTGTGCGAGGCCGCCGTGCCTCTGAAGCTGGCTGTCGCTTCCGAGCCGCGCCCGTAACTCTTGATGAAAACCGGCGTGTGGCGCGACAGCAATTCTGATAAGTTGGAGGCCGCCATGGAAACCATTGCCATGGAATCGGGGCGGGTGATGGTCAAACCGATTTCTTCAATTTTGCGTTGTCCCACCACTTTCACTTCGTCGATACGAATGGTGTCGGCAAAACGTTGAGCATTCAAAATTCCGAAAGTTCCCAAAAATAATATGAAAATAAAGCTTATTCTCAATGTTTTACAAATTTATAGCGGTATATTTTTGAGCCGTCGTTGATGAGCAAAAAGTAGATTCCACGGTTTAGGTGTTGCACCATAACAGGGTCGGCGGAAGCATTTTTGGTTGTCGAAAGCAGAATTTTTCCCAAAGAATCGGAAATGGTAATTGTGCAGTCTTGGATCAATCCTGTAATAAAAAGCCTGTCGGTAGCTGGATTCGGATAGATTTTGTAATCGCTGTTTTCGACTTTATTAACACTGGTAATCAACGATTTGGCAATGAAAACAGCGTCGCTGCCTGAACGAAAAATCAACGGCGGACTTTGTTCCAATGTTATTTTGGTTTTTCCCGAATTATCGGTGACGGCGATGATGTGACTATCGTCGTTCGCGGTGACCGATTTGTTAGTCAGCGGATATCCCGCCGATTGGGAGATGCTTCCATTTGGCTGCAACGAACAGTCAAATATTCTGTAAATCAGTGTTGTTATATCTCCTTCAACTGCCAAATCGGGTGAGGCGGTCAAAACAGATAGTTTCCAATTGTCTAAAATATTGCCCACGTGGTACAACACAATGGTATCGCCGTCGGCAACGGGAATTTTGTCGAAATCGTTGAAATGGTTTTGACTGTTGAGGCGGGCAATCCAAGTGCGCGCATAAGCTTCAGGATCTGTTTTTCCGCCCCAACCATAAGTGAATAATCCTTCATTTTCAACACAATAGAGATATAATTTGGAATTGGCGGCGGCATCGTCTCTGAATTTGAAAGTTACCGCCGCATTTTGCAACGCCGCTGTAATGACCTGCGCCAACGAAACATAATTGGGCGAACCGTAATCGTTCTGCCTGTTTTCGACAAATGAATTGATGGAAAAAGGAGTGAGGGAGAGCTTTTTCAACGGCAGCAGGTTTTCGTCAACCGTTTTGACGGTTATCCGGACGTCGATCTTTTCGGCTGCCGGTTTCACTTCAATCTGAAATTTTTTCGAGAGTGCAGGAAATTTCTCAGGATAGACGGTCAGCGAGGTTTTGCCGATTTTCATGCCGATCAGGTTAAAATCTTCGATTTGAATAATGTCTTCATTTTCAACAGATATTATCCATTTAATGTTGGTTATCTCCATGTTGTCCTGATCATATAAGAAAGGAGCGATTGTAATGATGTTTCCTGCAAAAATTGAGTTTTCCACACCTTCCACCCGCAACGATTTCGGCTCGGAGATATAAATTTCGGTGGTTTGCGTTTCGCTTCGCGATCCTTCGGGATAAGCCGACACCCTGATTGAGCCACCTGCCTTGGCAACAACGGTTCCATCGGGTTTTATGTCGGCCTTATTCCCATCGGAATTTTCAAAAACCATTGAATAATCCGCTTTTCTTCCTTCGTGGAAGTAAAAAGCGTATATTTTCAACTCATCGCCCACAAGCATGGTTTTGGCATGAGGATGAATGACTGTCAGATTTTTTTTTGCAGTTGTGCCGCTCGATTTTGTTGCGACGATATCGCAGATTTCCGTGGATACTTCGCCCAGAGCGCCAATATCAGCTAAAACGCCCGTGGCGATTTTCACAAAGTGGATTTCATCCAAGTCGATATAGTTGCCGTCGGTGTCAACAGCCCACGAAATGTCGATAGCGTCGCCGCCGGCACCTTCTGCAACATCGGGCGTGTATGGATTGTCGGGAATTGTGCGGTCGACGCCCGCGTTGATTGGGCGATTGTCGGCATACCCAAAAGCCATCATGGGCAAAACAATATTGTCGTCTTCAACAAAAGTTTCGAAGGGCAGAAGCGTACCCGACAGGGTTACCGATTGTTGTGGATAATTCTCGAAATATTGTATGTCGGGATAATATGATTGGCTGTGGTGTTCATTTT
>WRIQ01000188.1 GCA_009782655.1 Prolixibacteraceae bacterium | reverse complement strand
AAAGAGGTTTGTTTTTCTGAACCGCTTCATAAACGGCAAAAGCTGTGGCCACGTTGTCCACAACACACCCCACGGCAATGGGCAAACCACCCGACGGGACTTCCCTGTTGGTGATGGCTTTTATCAATTGTTTTTCGCCGCCCTGCGGATATTTCACCTTCATGGGGATAATCTGGATTCCTGAGAAGGATGCAGCTTTTTCGCGCATCCGTGCAATGGCGTCGGGTTTGTTATTTTCAATGCCTATTTTGGCATTCTCCACCCCCAGCGCTTTCATCAGCAACGAAATGCCAACCAGAATCTCGTCGGTTTTTTCGAGCATTAAACGATGGTCGGCAGTGAGGTAAGGTTCACATTCAACACCGTTTATGAGCAGCATCTCCGGTTTCATTCCTTTGGGCGGCACTATTTTTATATGCGTGGGGAAAGTCGCTCCTCCCATTCCGACAATGCCGGCATCTTTAATTTTTTGGATAATCTCTTCGCCCGACAAAAGGCAGTTTCTTAACAACTGCGGCGTCCGATCTATCGTTTCTTCCCACTCGTCGCCTTCCACATTTATCACAATTCCCTGCCGATTGTAGCCGAAAGTGTCGGCAATGGGGTCAATTTTGACTACCGTTCCCGAAACTGAAGCATGAATATTGGCAGAAACAAATCCTCCGCTTTGCGCGATGAGTTGTCCGGTTTTAACCTTGTCACCTTTTTTAACAATGGGTACTGCAGGCGCGCCAATATGTTGTACCAAAGGAATAAAAACAACTTTGGGCAACTCCATTTCGCGAATGGGTTCCGCGGCCGAAAATTTATTTTCGGGAGGATGAATGCCTCCTTTTTTGAAAGTTCTTAACACAATGGCCTGTTTTTTATGAGTTTATAGTTGAAGATTCCTCTTCCTTTTTTATTTTCCGCGGGGGAAACCCTATTTCCTGAATCGAATTTGTTGGGCAAACCGAAACGCATTTCCGACAAAGTTTACACTTATCGGAATCGATGAAAGCAAAATTCTTTTCGATGGTAATTGCATCGTAAGCGCACTCTTTCAGGCATTTGCTACATCCTATACATGCTACCTGGCAGACTTTTCGCGCAACGCCGCCTTTATCTTCATTGCGGCAAGAAACAAAAATTTTCCGGCCTTTGGGAAATTTCTTCCTCAGTTCAAAGAGGTTTTTCGGGCAAGCTTTCACGCAGGCGCCGCAAGCCGTGCATTTGTCATCATCGACCATCGGCAGTCCGGTTTGCTTGTCCATATACAATGCATCGAAATTGCAAACCACCGCACAATCGCCATACCCGAGGCACCCAAACGCGCACCCCGTTTCGCCGCTATAGAGCGAAGCTATGATTATGCATGAAGCGGCACCATCGTACCGATTGATTTTTGGCCTGAATTCGCAGGCTCCGTTACAGCGCAAAACAGCAACCCGCGGTTCTTTTTTCACCGCTTCAAAGCCCAAAATGGCGGCAACTGAATTCATACATTCGTTTCCGCCCACGGGGCAATACAGGTCGCCCAATTCGTTGGCTTTTACACATGCTTCGGCAAAAGCACGGCATCCAGCATAGCCGCAACCTCCGCAATTGGCGCCCGGCAATGCTCTTTCCACTTCGTCGATGCGGAGGTCCTCGTAAACCTTAAATTTTTGCGCTACAAAATAAAGGATGATTGCAGCCAAAACACCAATGACACAAAGAGTTAATATTGTATAAACTACTATTCCCATGTTTCGTCCAATTCAAATTCGATATTTTTCTTCAATTTATCTTTCAATAGATAAAGTATTATATAATAAGGAATTAATATTCCCAAAGCTATGAATGCGCTTCTGATTTCATCTCCCGTAATTGAAAGCGCCAAAAATAAGAAGATTACCAATAAAAAAAAAGGAAGAAGATAACCCAGCGTAAGAGCTTTAACACCCTGAGACTCGCGGGCTACCACAACCACATTTGCACCTGCCCGATAATAATTGTCACGAAATTTTGTTATTATAATCTCTTTTTCGCGGCTTCCGGACAAAGTGCAGACGCCTTTTGCATGGCAGGCAGCACAAGCCGACTCATTTATGATGGTAACAATCAATGAAGTCGGCATTATCTCTTTTACAATTCCCGTATGCCTTAACATTTTCTTCCTTTCGATTCTTAAAACAGCAAAACTACATATTTCAACTTTAATAAAGCAGGATACTATAAAGGTTTTTTTTTACCGAGAAAATTATTCCCATGGGAAAAGCTCACTTTCTATCAAATATAGACTTACCGCTAAAATACAATTTCTGATATGACAGTGTAATCGAAACATTAAGTTTTAAGTTTAAAAATGGATATGTTAAAAATCAGAAAAAATCCTCCGCTTTTTTTAACCTCTTTTAAAAAACATGAATATATTTTGAATAAAAAATTACTATCTTGCCCCAATCAATTTTAATCCTAAACAACAGAGTAGTAATTAACAAATTTATAAATAGTTAATAAAAAATAGAAGAAATGAAATCGATTGACTCAAGGCGCTCATTTTTGAAAAAGACATTGGCTTTGTCGGCCATGGCTATTGCGCCAACCATCATTACCAGAAAAGCTTACGGAAGTTTTATGCCGGAAATACCGAAACTCGGCGCGAACGAACGCGTTAATCTTGCGTGCGTGGGTATTGGCAACCGCGGCAGCGATATCATCAATGATCTTTACAAAACGGGAATCGCCAATATTGTTGCCTTGTGCGATGTTGACATGGGCGCAAAACATACGCAGGGCATTATCAACAAATTCCCTGATGTTCCTCGTTTTCAGGATTTCAGAAAGATGTTCGACAAAATGGGGAACCAGATTGAGGCGGTTTCAATAGGAGTCCCCGACCATTCGCATTTTCCGATTACCATGCTGGCCATGTCGCTCGGCAAGCATGTGTATGTGGAAAAACCTTTGGCCCGCACCTTCAACGAAATAGAACTGCTGATGGCTGCCGAGAAAAAGTACAAAGTTGTTACCCAAATGGGGAACCAAGGGCACTCCGAAGGTAACTATTTTCAGTTCAAAGCGTGGGCTGAAGCGGGTATCATTAAAGATGTGACAGCCATTACCGCGCACATGAACAGCGCGCGCCGTTGGCATGGTTGGGACACCAATATCTCGGCTTTCCCGTCAGCAGAGCCCATTCCTGATACGCTTGACTGGGATACATGGTTGTCGGCAGCAAAATTCCACAACTACAACAAAGATTTCATAAACGGGCAATGGCGCTGCTGGTACGATTTCGGACTGGGAGCATTAGGGGACTGGGGTGCACATATTATCGACACGGCGCATGAATTTCTTGACTTGGGGCTGCCATCGGAAGTGAATCCTATAAAACTCGAAGGATACAACAAATTCTTTTTCCCGATGTCTTCAACCATTTTGTTCAAGTTTCCCAAGCGCGGCAAAATGCCTCCTGTGGATATTACCTGGTACGATGGCATTAACAATGTGCCTACGGTTCCGGAAGGATACGGTACATCGGACATCGACCCGAATATTCCGCCTGTTGCCGGC
>WRIQ01000187.1 GCA_009782655.1 Prolixibacteraceae bacterium | reverse complement strand
AAAAATGCCGCCACCCACAATAAACAGTCCAATCATCATTATAACAATGGAATTGGAAAACCCGCCCAAACCTTCTTCGGGCGTTAGGATGTTGAAGAGCATCAACAAAATGAGCGCGCAAACAGCCACCAAATCGGAACGCACTTTGCCGCTGACAAAAAAGATAACCGATAAACCCAGTACGATCAATGTAATTTCCATGCTTAATTTTTTGAGTCCTGATTTTTTTCCCGCAAAGGATCACATACACAAATATACGGAATAGGCAGCTATCCATAGCTGAAAAAATACCTGCAAATTCCATTGTTTCAAATATTGTAAGATTGACGGCTCCCGAAAATGTTTTCTTTTCTATACACAGAGTTTTGCAGGCGAGCCAAAAAATATGTCGCCTGTTCAATAAAAAACGATAACAATTGATTTTCAAGATTGAGAAAGAGAATTTTAGCAGGAATATTCATCACAAATTATTTTCCGTAACCGACATGCACAAAACGGTTTCGGTATCGTTGGTGATTTTAAACCGGTTGTCGATGCGATGCCCGATTATCCATACCACTTTGCTGCCGCTGTACACAATCCAAACCGATTCTTTTTCGGGTATCGACAACTTTTGGTCGATGAAAAAATCGCTGAGCTTCTTGAAACCTTCCATGCCCAGCGGCTGAAAATACTCGCCGCCTTTCCACTTCCTGATTATCAACGGAAAAACCAACTTGCCAACATCGACAAACGCCATGTTTTTATCGGGTACGATTTCTACTTCGTCGACGGAAAAATATTCCATTTTCAGATGCAAAGGCTCTCTGATTCCGGTTTCACTTTTCCCGATATAAAAAACGGGTTCTTTCCCATCGGGCAGAGAAGTGATTATCAATTTTTCCCTGTCGATTACCAAGCGGTGTGTTCCTGAGTAAAAAAGGCGCCCCGGCGAAGATTTCAAATGAGAATGTATGGAGTCGATGGTGGCCGGATTGAATGAAAACCGGCTCAGCCACTCGAACAGAATTTGCCGCGAAAAATCGGTTTTGAGCAACAGCGGGACGCTCATTTGCTCCTGCTCCCCCGCCCTTTCGGTTATATCTTCGATTTGCTGCCCGACATTCCACAGGTAATACTCTTCCACCTGCCGCAAATTGTTGATGGTTCCTGCAAGATTGTTCCTGAATGCAGGATTCAGTTGTTCGAAAGCCGGAATTATGTTATGCCTGATAAAATTCCGCTGAAAAATAACTTCGCTGTTCGTATCGTCAACACGGTATTCAATTCCCCCAGTTCCGGCAAAAGTTTCTATTTGCCGCCGGTTTGTGAAAAGCATGGGGCGGATGATTTTATCCGATTTGGCTTTGATACCGGTGAGGCCCCTGATGCCGGTTTTTCGAATGAGGTTGATAAAAAAGGTCTCCAGCAAATCGTCCTGATGATGCGCTGTGGCAATGTAGTGAAACCCGCTTTTTTCGAGTTCTGCGACAAACCAAGCGTAGCGCAATTCCCGAGCAGCCATCTCGATGGAAACACCGGTGAGTTTCGCATGTTCAGCAGTTTCAAAACGGCGCGTCAGAATTTTCACACCAAGTTTTTCCGCCTTCTGCACAACCAAAATTTCGTCGGCGTCGGAATCGTAGCCCCGAAGTTGAAAATTGCAATGAATAACCGCATAATGAAAACCCGATTTCTCGAACAAATCCCACATAACCATCGAATCAACGCCACCGCTGACGGCAAGCAGAATTTTTTCGTCGGGGCGAAAAAGCTGGTTCTCGGAAACATATCGACGAAATTGCGAAATCATTCCTGTTTTGAAATTTCGGATGTTAACTTACAGATATTCAGAATTACTTCAACCGCTTTTTCCATGTATTGAACGGGAACAAATTCATATGGCCCGTGAAAATTGATTCCGCCGGCAAAAATATTGGGGCACGGCAATCCCATGAATGAAAGTCGCGCACCATCGGTGCCGCCGCGAATGGCTTTTATATCGGGGACGATTCCCGCTTTTTCCATGGCTTCGCGTGCAATGTCAACCACATACATCGCCGGTTCAATCATGCGACGCATATTGCAGTATTGATCGGAAATTTCGAGCAACAATGTTTCTTCCCCATATTCTTTGTTCAACAAGGCAACGGCTTCTCTCATAAATTCTTTTTTCCGCTCAAACTTTTCCTGATCGTGATCGCGAATAATGAATTCCATTTCGGCGCTGCTGGCATTTCCCTCCATGGAGGTGAGATGGAAAAAACCTTCGTAGCCTTCGGTGTGTTCGGGACGTTGCCACGGCGGTAAAATCGAAATTAAGCGGTTGGCTACAATCAGCGCGTTTATCATTTTATTCTTCGCCATTCCGGGATGAACGCTCTTCCCTTTTATTTTGACCACAGCCCGCGCCGCATTGAAATTTTCATATTCCAGTTCGCCCAGCCCGCCGCCATCAACGGTGTAGGCGAAATCGGCGCCAAATTTCTCCACATCGAAATAATCGACGCCCCTGCCTATTTCTTCATCGGGCGTGAAAGCCACTTTTATTTCGCCATGTTTGATTTCCGGAAAATTGATTAACGTTTCCATGGCAGTAACAATTTCGGCGATGCCCGCTTTATCATCGGCGCCCAGCAGCGACATGCCGTCGGTGGCTATCAAATCGAGCCCGATACATTTTTTCAATTCGGGAAACTCCTCAGGGGACAGGAAAATCCCTTTTCCCCCGTTGAGCGTAATTAATCCGCCGTCGTAATTGTCCACAAAAATCGGATTTACATCTTTCCCATTGAAATCGGGACTTGTGTCCATGTGTGCGATAAATCCCACCACCGGATGTACGCCTCTGACATTGGCAGGCAAGGTAGCCGTTACATAACCATTTTTGTCAACTTCAACCTGCGTGAGGCCTGTTTCTTCCAACTCCCGTGCAAGTTTCGCAGCAAAACCGAGTTGAATGTTTGTACTTGGAAAAGCCTCGCTTCGCGGATCGGAGGAAGTATGTTGCTTGACATATCTTAAAAATCTGTCGACCAATTTGTTCATCATCATTTGTTTTTATGTGAATTTTTATACATCGTCGGTGCGAAAGGTAAATCCCAAGCGTTTCCCTGTGGTCATTTTCGAATGGCTGATTTTTTCCTGCATCTGATCAACGGTGGCAATTTTCGCCTGTTCGTATGGCGGAACCAGCAAATCGAACGAAATGGAATATTCGATGGCGGTTTCGACAATTTCGCGCAAAACACCCGGCGATATGGTATCGACAGCAAAATCTTTCACCAACTCGCTCGACTGGCGTTTTCCTTCCACAAAAAAGTGTTTGTCCTTATTGATGAAAATGCGGGCTACCAAATAACCCAAATCATTGACGCGACGATATTTGAACGAATCGGCCAAAAAATTGTAGATCAAAATCATGCCACAATAACTTCGCAGCGTATCGTCAGCAACATAGGATACTTTATGAATGGGATGCTTGTTGTCGAATTCGAAAACGTTGGAATGCATACTGAACAGCAACAAATCGCCTCCTATTTTAAAATCCATTTCGAAAGGCCCCCGTTCCTGAAATT
>WRIQ01000186.1 GCA_009782655.1 Prolixibacteraceae bacterium | reverse complement strand
AAGCGCTACCGGTAAAAGTATTGGTACCTGATTTTGTAATAGCATTCACCCCACCGCCAATAAAGTTTGTTTGACGAACGTCGTAAGGAGCAATTACAATCTGTAATTCCTGAATCGACTCAATAGAGATTGGGTTGCCTCCACCGGGAAGAGCAGAACTCAAACCGAAATTATTATTAAAATTAGCGCCATCCACCGTAAAATTAGCGGTACGACCATCTGTGCCGACAAAAGTCATCCCATTTCCTCCATAAGGCGAAAGGCGGGTAATGTCCGTAATGCTGCGGTTTACTGTGGGCAAATTGGTTATTTGGCTATTTGTAATATTGGTAGATGCCCCCGTTTTTTCTGTCGAAAATTTAGATGCGCTACCCACTATCGTTACTTCCGTTAGGCTCTGGCTTGTTTCTTTAAGCACAGCATTGAGAGTAAAAATTTCGCCCAGAGGAATTGTTACATCGGTAAATTGCTGTGCAACAAACCCGATATAAGAAACCGTGATGGTGTACGGCCCGCCGGGACGCATACCTTGGAGTGTAAAACGTCCATCAGGGTTTGTAACCGTGCCGTAAGTAGTACCCGAAGGGGTGTGGGTTGCTTTGACGATAGCGCCAATTAAAGTTTCGCTACCATCGGTTATGCGTCCGCTCATACTTGACGTTGTTACCTGTGCATGAGACAATGCACTCAACATGAGCGACATCAACAAAAAGAAAAGCTTTATTTTCTTCATACCTGTTTTTTTAATAGTACAATAAATATAGATTTTTATTAATTCTTTTGCAAAAGTAGTAATCTCATGTTACACTCATATTACATTCATGTTACGTTTTCTTAACGATTGTATAAAAGTTATCAATATGCGTTAAATGCACGTTGCCCAATGCTCTCTTTCCCAGTAAGAAATAAAATTCACACTTGATTATGCAACTGCCAAAAATATTATTAAAAAGCGAAACCCGTGCGAAAAAATTTTAACAGGTTTTCAACAGGATATGAAATAAAATAAGGAGAGTTTTTAAATCCTGCAGCAGAAAAAATCGAACAGGTTCAAAAAATAAAAAACGGAAAAGATAATTTTGTAAATTGTGAAACACTAAAATCATCGAATCATGGGCATAAAATCAACCGTAAAACTCAACAACGGCGTTGAAATTCCCCTGCTGGGGCTTGGCGTTTTTCTCTCGAAAGAGGGCGCTGAAGTGGAAAATGCAGTAAAATATGCACTGGAGGCGGGCTATCGCCATATCGACACGGCGGCCATATACCACAACGAAACAGGTGTGGGAAAAGCTGTTAAGGCAAGCGGAATTTCGCGCGACGAGATCTTCATCACCTCAAAAGTGTGGAATTCCGATCAGGGTTATCAATCCACATTCAAAGCCTTCGACGCCAGCCTCGAAAAACTGAAAGTCGATTATCTGGATTTGTACCTGATTCACTGGCCCAAAGGAGATTTGTCGGTCGAAACATGGAAAGCGATGGAAGAACTGTATAAAGCAGGAAAAATAAGAGCTATCGGCGTAAGCAACTTTCTGGAACACCATCTTGCTGATTTTCTGCCACATTGCAGTATTATGCCTGCGGTTGATCAGGTGGAATTTCACCCTTATCTGCAACAACCTTTGTTACAGCAGTTTTGCATCAGGGAAAACATTCAAATAGAAGCATGGAGCCCCATTATGAAGGGAAAAGTTAACGAGATTCCCTTGCTGAAAGCGTTAGCGGTGAAATATGGGAAAACGCCGGTACAGATCACCATTCGCTGGGAACTGCAAAAAGGGATTGTCACCATCCCAAAATCGGTGAAAAATGAGCGCATTATTTCGAATGTCGACGTCTTCGATTTCGAGATTCTGGCAGACGATATGGACAAAATTGACAACCTCGACAAACACTACCGCATCGGCGCCGACCCCGACAATTTTAATTTTTAAAATCACCGATTCTTCATTTTTGTAGAAACCGATAAAAAGAAGCGCGTATTTGCTATTTTTGAACGCAAAGCTGAAAAATTGCGTTCATGGAATCTGATTTCAATCCGGAACTGAAGCTCGCTTATGAGTTTACAGAGTTTACGGGGCAAAATATTTTTCTGACAGGAAAGGCCGGAACCGGCAAAACCACGTTTCTGCACAATCTGCGTTGCCGGTCGCCCAAACGGATGGTGGTGGTTGCGCCCACGGGCGTGGCGGCTATCAATGCGGGCGGCGTCACCATCCACTCCTTTTTCCAAATTTCCTTCGGCCCGCAAATTCCGGTTTCAGCGGCAGAAGAACAGGAAGGACGAATGGAAAGAGCCACGCATCGGCACATGAACCGCGAAAAGATAGCGATAATACGCAGCCTCGATCTGTTGGTTATCGACGAAATCAGTATGGTGCGTGCCGATTTGCTCGACGCTATCGACGGAGTGCTGCGACGCTTTAAAAAACGCCATCTCCCTTTTGGCGGCGCTCAACTTCTCATGATTGGCGACCTGCAACAACTGGCGCCCGTGGTGAAAGATGATGACTGGGAAATTTTGAAAAGTTATTACGATACGCCTTTCTTTTTCAGCAGTCAGGCATTGAAAAAATCCAATTTTGTGACCATTGAACTGAAACATATTTACCGTCAGGAAAATGAATATTTCATTGCTTTGCTCAACAAACTGCGCAACAATCAGGTCGACAATGAAACCATAGCGGCGCTGAACCAGCGATACAAACCCGGCTTAGATGTAAAGGAGGAAGAAGGATACATCACGCTGACAACGCACAACAATCAGGCGAAAAACCTCAACGATGCGAAGCTGGAAAAACTGAAAGGAAAACCAAAGATTTTCAAGGCGCAAACAGAAGGCGATTTCCCCGAATATTCTTATCCCACAGAGTTTGAACTGGCGCTGAAACCCGGTGCCCAGGTGATGTTTATAAAAAACGATTTGTCGTCGCAGAAAGCTTTCTACAACGGGAAAATCGGCAAAGTTGTTTCCTTTGAAGAGCCTATTATCAATGTGAAATGTCAGGGTGAAGATTTTCCCATTGAGGTGGAAATTGCTGAATGGGAAAATGTGAAATACGCCATCAACGAATCGACGCAGGAAATAGAAGAAACGGTCATCGGCAAATTTGTGCAGTACCCGCTGAAGCTGGCGTGGGCGATAACCATTCACAAAAGTCAGGGGTTGACTTTTGACAAAGCCATTATAGATGCACGCATGTCGTTTGCGCACGGGCAGGTTTACGTAGCGCTGAGCCGGTGCCGCTCGCTCGAGGGGCTGGTGCTGCGTACGCCGCTGTCGACGTCGAGTGTCATCAGCGACGAAACAGTGGCCGGTTTCACCCGCAAAACTGAAGAAAATCCCGTCCGCGAAGCCGATTTGAATCAGGCAAAAATCAATTTCCAACAGCGGCTGCTTTTCGAGTTGTTCGACTTCGAGTACCTGATTCGCCGTTTGCGGATTGTCGAAAAAATATGGCGAGACAATAACGACTTTTTGGTGGGAAACCTGAACGAAATTATCGAGAAAATAGCAAAATCGACGGTAAACGAAATGGCTCCCGTTTCCGAAAAATTCGTAACGCAAATCAAGCAACTTACACAACATCAGCCTGAAACCGAGTCGAAT